>JANYKY010000064.1 GCA_025357975.1 Gemmatimonadaceae bacterium | reverse complement strand
GCGAATCAGCCGGACAATACCGAGGTCGCGCAGGATGCCTGTCAGAAGGCGATCGATCTGTTCAAGTATCTCGCGCCACAGCTCGGCGCCGTCGTGGCCGGCGGAAACCCAACGCAAGGCGTGAGCGGAACACTCGGTGGGCTTGGCCATTTTTCTCTCGGAGCCAGAGTCAACCTTCTCTATGCTTCGCTCCCGCAAGTCGATCGCGTTGTGCCCAATACAAGAGGGGCCGAGGTAAGCACTTATGGCATCGATGATCAGCTGATTCCGTTCGCGACTGCGGACTTGGCGCTCGGCTTGTTCAAGGGCGTGGCAGGGTCCGGGTTCGGTAGCCTCGACTTGCTCGTCAGCGGATCATATCTGCCGTCCTACAGCAATCAAAACGTAGACATCGCTGTTCCGTCAGGCTCTCTGAAACTGGGACTTGGCGCAAAGGTTGGACTGCTGACAGAAAGCGCGACGCGTCCCGGTATTTCCGTGAGTTATCTGGATCGTGGGCTGCCGACAGTCTCGATCACCGGTAAGTCGGGCGATGACCGTCTGGTGCTCGCGGACTTGTCGGTTCGATCGAAATCGTGGAGAGCGGTTGCGGGAAAGAGCTTTCTGATCTTTGGAATCGGCGGTGGTTTTGGGCAGGATCGCTACGAGTCGAACGCGAACGTCACAGTTACCGTGGCGCCGCGACAAGCTACGCCGGGCGGCACTGGTGGCCCGATCGCGCTGTCCCAGAAGATGACGCGCAATAATCTCTTCGGGACTGCGTGGCTCAACCTGCGGGTATTTCGTCTCGTTGGTGAGATTGGGCGTGTCACTGGTGGGACAGTCGCGACGTACAATCAGTTCGACGCAGAGTATCCCGCCGACGGACCGCGGACATACGGGTCGGTCGGTATCAGCATCGGCAGGTAAATAGCAGGTACCGCCTTGTTCTTACTGGACAAAGTTCCGAACCTGCGCATACACGGTCGCGTCTGTGAAAAAATCGAGGTGCGCGATGCACGCTGCCAAATTGTTTGTCGCACCCGAGAGGACCACGCTCGCTGTCGGAATGATTGTGGCGTCGCAGTTCGATCGCCACGTCGCATAGCGAACAAGGCCGGGCGTTTCATCGATCGCGTTGAGCGCGCCCAGAAAGGCTGAGCCTGGAATGATTTCCTTGCACGGTGTGGTCTGGCAGTCCTGATTCTCGACGTCGCTCGTGCCGTGATTCGGACCGGCCAGCGAGACCCACGCGTCGATTTTGCCTGCGCCTCCCAGGTTCTTGAGGTAATAACGCGAAGAGATACTGCCCATGGAGAACGCGATGATGTCCACCTTGGCGGAGCCAGTCGTCGCGATGATCTTATCGACCTGATCGCGAATTTCAGAAGCGCTGGATGCATTTGAATCGATGAAGCTGTAGTTGTATGCGTAGAGCTCGACGTCCTGCCAGCCGTCGGCGCGGAAGCGATCCTCCATCTGCTGCCAATTTCCGTTATTGCCGAGGTAGCCGTGCACGAAAAGAATCGGGTCGTGCCTGAGCACGGGGAGCGGGCCTGATGGAGACGAAACTTTGTCCACGCAGCCAATGAGGACGATGCTGCAAAGCAGGATGAAAGTGGTCGTGAGACGGCGCTGATAAATCATGGTTCGTTACGCGAAACGTGGATTCGGTACATGCTGGAGCTGCACAGTAATGACTGGCGCGGCCGCTGCAATATCATGCCAGACGAAGCCGACATTACATGACCATTGACTAAGAATTATCTCTCGTATAACAAGGTATTAGCGAGAGAAAAAATGATGAAGTGTGGCAGGGTGTTTGCCTATGTATAAGGCGTAGTTCTCAACCAGGAGTAACGCCGCAATGATGAATACACTACTCGAATCCAGACCACAGAAAAAGGGCGCCGCGGGAGGCACGATTTTCAGCGTGATCCTTCACACCACCATCGTTCTTCTCGCTGTCTTTGCGACGGCTCGGGCGGGTGTGTCCAAGAGTGACGAGCCCGTCGTGCAGAAAGTAAATTTCGTCAAGACGGCGGAAGTTCCGAAGCCGGTTGAGAAGAAGCCCGACACCCCTCCTCCGCCGAAAGTGAAGCCGGTGGTGCAACACCACGTCGCGTCGGTTCTTCCGCGCGCGCCGAAGGCCGAAATCGCTCCGCCGAAAGGCTTCAAGGTTCTTCAGGCACCAGTGAATATCTCCACCAAGATTCCTGACATCGATCTCAGCGCCAAGCTGACGAATGAAGCCGACTTTAACGGCAAGGGAGTAAAGGGTGGAAGCTCCACCGGTTCAGAAGGCAGCAACGGTACGAAAGAGGGCGGCGCTGCCGGCGTGGATACGAACAAAGACTACGATGCGAATGAGGTCGAGCGACAAGTGAGTGCAATCTCGGGTACGAATGTGAGCTACCCTGAGTCGATGCGCTCATCTGCAGTCGAGGGACGCGTCGAAGCGCAATTCGTTGTAAACGAGAATGGGCGTGTCGAGACAGGAACGTTCAAGGTTTTGAACTCGACCAACGAGGCATTCACGCAGGCCGTTCGCGATGCACTTTCGCGGATGCGATTCCGCCCGGCGCAGATAGGGAAGACGAATGTCGCCCAGGTCGTTCAGCAGGCGTTCGTGTTCAACCTGAACAAGTAATGATTGTTTAAGCGGAACTCGTAACTGTTTGGAAGGCCCGGGCAGTTCTCGCCGGGCCTTTTTTCTGTGTGCCCAGCATGGGCACTGACTTGGATGTGAAAGTCCTTTGGGGAGTTGATCGCAACGACCCGAGCGAACCGCAAGGCGATGAGCGCGAGCGAGTTGCTGAAAGAAGCGGTAGCGAGACCTGCGGGGCGACGAACAGAAATCGGATATAAGGCGTGGCCGACAAGGGCGAGCGGGCAGAAAACCGCAAAGCTCTCGCGATCAAGAGTCAGGCTGCGTAAATCCGGCGCTCGTGCAGGGACGGTCAGTGTCATTACCTGGGGAGATCTCGCTTTATGTCTGAAAGGGCGACGCAGAGTTATCAAAACGAGGCGGAGCGAGAAGTCAGCAGA
>JANYKY010000486.1 GCA_025357975.1 Gemmatimonadaceae bacterium | reverse complement strand
CAGACCCGAGCCCTGGCACGATGAAAAGGAACGCAGCGAGTGACAGTAAGCGCAGCTTATTTGAATTCATCGAGTGAATGGAATTGAAGTAGAATTTCGCGTGACAGGGCGAGCGTAGTTGCATGATCGCGCAGGGACTCGAACCCCGGACCTCTGCTGTGTGAAAGCAGCGCTCTAACCAGCTGAGCTACGCGACCGTTGGATGCTGCCAGAGGTCCGGCCAGTCAAGGGGACTGCCGGAACGGAGACAACCCCAAAATTAACGCCAACAGCGCCTTATGCCATACCTTCTCTGCAACACAAAGTACTTGGCGACGCTGTAGCGGTAAAGGGTCATCGTGATTCAGGCCAGAACAAAGGGATGGGCCCTGCAGGACTCGAACCTGCGACCGTCGGATTATGAGTCCGCTGCTCTAACCGACTGAGCTAAGGGCCCGCATGCATCGCTTTCAAATGTAGTGGTTACGTATGTCGAGCGGAAAGATGCCACTGCTGGTCGGATACACTGCACGGGACGCGCTAACTGCCACCAGGTAATCTGGCTACCAGCTCAACAACTAGCGCGTGCGTTTTATGCAGTTAGCAGGCGGCCGCTCAGCAGGAGGCAGGTAGCGCGTCCCCCTAGATGGATTCCGCGGCACAGATCGGTACAGCCTGATGACCGGCTTTTATTCGAACTTGATCAGCCACCGCGGCGTCCACGCAACTCTCACTCTCCCTTCGAACTCCGTGAGATCGTATCCAGGAATGTGCATCCGCGTGGAATTCTGGTTGACCCCAGCATCACCTTTCACCTGAAAATCCCGCCCGATCGTCGCGCCGCCACTCAACCCGATTCGGTTTATCGTCCACACATTGCCAGAAAGAATCCCCGGCGTCGTGCCGTAGTCAGCAACGAGCGGATACGGATTTCTGTAATCGCCCTCACCCTGCCTGCGGTGGGCCGCATAAAGCCTGAGAGGCATCCGGGGAACAAGCGCGAAGTCGATTCCAACACGCATCTCGTCGTAGTCGCTGTAGCCGCGGCCGAGACCAACGCCATAGCTCGCGTATGTCTCCGCAACGTTTGGTGTGTGATAAGCGAGATTCGACACGCGCGTGTACGAGGCGAAGAAACGCTGATCGCCAATCAGCGGAATTCCCTCCGCCGTAAGCGTCAGTCCATACGACGAAGGCTCGTGACAGATGCTGTCGCACTTGTCGATCTGAATGTCGTCGAGCAGCAAGTCTGCGCTGTAGGTCCCCGCATTCTTGGTGCGCCACGCCGCATCCGCACCGAAATTCAGGTTTCCGTCAGTGCGCTCATTTCGCCAGCTCAAACCGAAAACGTTGAGCGGATTGAGCAGGGAGAACTCGAGCCCTCTGTGAACGCCGGTGTATAGGTAACCTTCACTGAGCCCACCCTCGAAACTGCCGCGATGCACGCCCAGTCGGTGCACGGAGAAATACCGCGACGATTCGACACCCGGCGAAAGGACGTAATTCTCCAGCCGGGCAAGCACAGTCGTGACATGGAAGCGGTCAGTTCCCACTCGGCCGTAAAGATGGTCGTAGGTATACGCATCGTTGCCGAGCTGCAGGCCAGAAAATCCAATGGGTCCCCATGATCGTCCGACTCGTCCAAAATCGACCTGCGCATATTTCCACTGCCCGCTCAGATAGGCGTCCTCTGTACGGCCAGCAATCTTCCGATCCTTCCTTCCGTTGAACTCGGGGTCGGTGTTGAGGCGATTGTCGAGCGCTACCCGTACCGCACCAGCCATGTGACCGCCGGCCATGACGAAATACCCGGTCGCGCCAGGCTTTGTCGCATTCATTGTATCCGCAAGCATCAGCTCGCGTCGCGCCGAAGACTGGGCGGTCGCAAAAACATCGAATGTCGCGTGCGCGCGGAATGGAAGCTTTTTGTTTGTTGTGTCCGACGCTCTCGTCAGCTCATATCGGTGCATCGATATCGACAATGCCTTGAGATAGCCTCGAATGATCGGCGTTTCGTCTGCGCTCATTGCCGAGTCGACTGAGGCGCGAACGGCGCCGACGAGGTACGGCCGTTCCGTTACCGAGAGCCCCTTGAGGAGCCCGCGCGACATTAGTGCATCTACATAGTTGTAGGAGACGTCATCGATGGGGAGGTACGGTGTTGCTTGCGCACGCAGCAACTGTGGCGCGATCAGCGCCAGACCCAATAGAAGGTGGCGCAGTCTCACTTATAAAATCCGATACCGATCACCTTTGGAGTGAGTTGGAGCGTTGGACCTGGAAGGTGAATGTAGCCGAGCTGGTGTTTCACTGTTTTCCAGAGCCGGTTGTCGCCGGGAAGTTTTTCCGCATTGAAATCGAGACTCAGAAGAATTTTCCGTCTCGCCCGTTCGTTCGCGCCGGTTTTCGGATTTACCCAGTCAGTGATGCCCTGACCAGCCGAAATTCGCAAAAAGGACGGCCAGTAAGCCTTTGCGTTTTCAGGGAGCAGTTCGTTGACGTCGGCGGAAAACCAGTACGTCTGGCCAGAGTAATCGAGCGAAGGCCTGAGCTCTCCCGGGATGTTGTTCGCGTTTCTCATCTCGGGCGAGGGCCAATATGAAATCGTCGGCTTGATTGCGAGAGTTCGCGGATGAGTTTCGTGCAAAAGGGCGAGCGCGGTGCCGGTGGTGTTGGCGATCACGTCGGCGTACGAGAATCCGTATTTCTTATAGAGACCATCCCAGATCTCGATCTGAAGCTGAAACGCCGACGCGTACGCCGCGCTGAGGATGACAGCTTTCCGTGGGGACATGCACGCGCTTTTGAGAAGTGCGTAGCCACCCCGGGCGAGATGATACCCGCCTGTCATATGGCCGAATTTGTCCTGATCGCGAAAGTTCTCGTCCCAATCTGCCCGAAAAAAGAAGTGTGGCGCGCGCTCGCCCGACCACCACGCTTTCTTGAAATAACTGTAGAGCGCTGCATTTCCGCCCACGAAGGCGGCAGCCACTGCGGTGCGCCGAAGAGCAACATCGGTGCTTCCATTTCCGCACTTGGCATGTGCAACCGGCGCCAATTCGCCACCCACGCCACCCACGCCACTCGTGATCGTCGTGGAGGCCGGCCCAATGCTATCCGTGCGCGCGCGCACGCTGTCAGTCGTTTGGGCGCGGGCCATTCCCGACGCTGTCAACAGGCAAACAAGGGTCGCGCAAGCCGCGACACCAACTCTCAAGTAGTGCAAATATTCTCCATTGCGACTAGGGCTCAACGCTGCACAGGCACTCGCCTGGCGTCAGTCCTCCCTGTCACGTCGCCGAATGTCCGAACTCATCGTACGCCTCAAGCACCTCAGCGGTTCTCACGGTCGCCGCACCGAGCTTTCCTACCTCCACACCAGCCGCAAAGTTCGCGATAGTCGCCGCCTCGGCCGGACTTCCTCCAGCAGCAAGAACCACCGCGAGGTACGCCGTCACCGTATCGCCAGCTCCGACCACATCGTAGACCTCGCGGGCAGTCGTCGGGATGCGGCTCACTTCTCCATCCGCCGAAAGGAGCGCCATGCCTTCTTCGCCAAGCGTGAGCAGGAGATGATCGACGCCAAGTCGGTCGAAGGTGGCGGGCAATGCCTCTGGATGATCCAAGTCAACTTCTGCGCCGAGCGCCGATTCGAGCTCGCGGCGGTTGGGCTTGAATATCGTTGCGCCCCGGTAGGAGAAAAAATTTCTGTACTTCGGATCCACAACTATCGGAATGCCGCTCGACCTCGCCATATCGATCGCCGCGGTGATCACGGCTGGAACGAGCACTCCTTTATTGTAGTCCTGCAGCACAACCGCATCCGAATTCTCGACAGCAGCGCGAACAGCTTTCAATAGAAGCTCAGACTCCGCTCCGGTGAGGTCGGAGTCGTCCTCCTCATCGTAGCGGACAAGTTGGTGTGCCCGTGCGAGCACGCGTGTCTTCGTCGTCGTCGGGCGGCTAACCCGAACCAGCGACCTCGTTTCGGTGCCTGCTTCACTCAGCATGTCACGAAGTGTCATGCCGGCCGGGTCGTCGCCGACGGCTGCCACCAGCTCGCACACGGCGCCCATCGTCACAATGTTGTGGGCGACGTTTGCAGCTCCGCCAAGCGCAAGCTTGCGTTCGCGAATCCGGACCACCGGCACGGGAGCTTCAGGCGAAATTCGGTGCACATCGCCGCGGAGGTAAACATCGAGCATCGCGTCGCCGATCACGGCCACGTGTTTACCCTCCGCCGCAGCAAGAAGCGTCACGAGCCTGTCGCGCGATATTCGTTCGATCATCGGTGCGCAAGGTAAGTGACGCACAGTAGTGCGGCAAACCGGCATGATTGTTCCGTATGGCCTACATTTGGCTCCGAGGCCACCGACCGGAGTGCCAGCCGCCGGCGAGCAACGCAATCGCTTCTCACCAGAGACCGCATTTGATCGAACGCTTCAATGAAGGCGCGAAGCGCAGGGTTCATTCGCTACAGGAATTCTTCGTGCTTGGCGGAAAGGCCATTGGATTCGCCTTTTCCCGGCCGTTTTATCGCGCAGATCTCATCCAGCAGATGGACTCGATCGGCGTGCAATCGCTTCCTATCGTCCTGCTCACCGGGTTCTTCACCGGAATGGTTCTCGCCCTTCAGTCGTCCGTTCAGCTGAAAACGTTCGGCGCGACCATGTACATCGGGCGGCTTGTTGCGGCGTCTATGATACGCGAGCTTGGTCCGGTTCTCGCCGGCCTGATGGTAGCCGGCCGGGTAGGGTCGGGAATCGCTGCGCAGCTTGGGTCGATGCGCGTCACCGAACAAATCGATGCCCTCAACACCCTTGGCACCGATCCCATTCGAAAGCTGGTGACGCCGCGCGTTCTCGCCGCGTTGATCATGGTTCCCGCGCTCACCGTCATCAATGACTTCGCAGGAATTTTCGGCGGAAGTATCATCTCGTCAGCCTACGTTGGCATTCCGACGTCGCTTTACTGGCGAACTGTGTTCGAGCAGATCGCCGCCGACGGATTCATCTTTCGCTACATCCCCACGGACTTTATTCAGGGCTTGATCAAGCCGTTTGTGTTCGGCGCGATCATCTCCCTCGTCGGGTGCAACTTTGGACTGAAGACGACGGGCGGAACAGAGGGCGTCGGAGTCGCAACCACGCGCACGGTGGTGACAGCAAGTATCCTTCTGCTCGTCGTCGACTACTTCATAACCCAGATTCTTCTTGCGGTGTTTGCCTCATGACAGACAATCCAGAAGGACGCCGAGGCAGTGACGATCGCCGTCAGGCGCCGACGGATGGGCCGGTCGCGCCGAATACTCCCATACGCAGGCCAAGCGACGATCTCCGGGTCCGCGCTGCCATTCGCAACGAGTTGGCGACTGACCGCCCGATCGAGCCTGGAGAGCTTCCGGCTCTAGTCAATGAGCGAACCGCCGAGAATGTCATCGCGCTCGATCATGTTTCGCTTGCATTCGATGAGCCGATTCTCAGCGACGTGTCGTTCACTGCGCTGGCCGGTGAGACCATCGTAGTTGCAGGAGAGTCGGGAACGGGTAAGTCCACGATCCTCAAGCTTCTCCTGCGGCTGCTGGTTCCGGACAAGGGCACAGTATTCATCGACGATGAAGAAATTACGGAGTTGAATTTCCCGGACGCATTGAAAGTTCGGCAAAAAATGGGAATGGTGTTTCAGGGTGCTGCCTTGTTCGATTCGATGACTGTGTTCGAAAACATTGCGTATCCCTTGCGCGAGCACACCACGCTCGACGAGGACGAAATCGAGGCCCGCGTGCGTGAAAAACTGTCATTCGTGGATCTCGACCCCGATCGCGTCATGGAGCAGCTTCCATCCGACTTGAGCGGTGGCATGCGAAAGCGGGTTGGCGTTGCGCGAGGCATGGCGAACAATCCGAAAATCATGCTCTACGACGAGCCGACTTCAGGCCTCGATCCGCTGACTACCGCGACAATTACGCACCTGATCATCAAGCTTCAGCGGGAACTCGCCGTGACGAGCGTGGTAGTGACCCACGATATTAGATCAGCGTTCAGGATGGCGAGCAAGATTGCCGTGCTAGCCGAAAAGAGGATTGTTTTCTTCGGAACGCCCGAAGAAATGTCGGCGAGCGACGACAAATATCTTCGTGACTTCCTTGGTGGATTCTGAAATGAGCCATTCGACCTCGACCATTCGATGAAGAGATCAGCCGTCATTACCTGGGACCAGCTAAAAGTCGGTCTCATGATCATCGTCGCGCTCGTCGTCATCGGCGTTGCGATTCTCAAGCTCGGGCAGTCGGCACACCTGTTTGCACGACGGTACACTCTGGTCACATTTGTCCCGAGCACCGCTGGACTGCGAGTCGGCGGCCAGGTGACCGTCGCCGGACAGCTAGCTGGAACAGTCAAGTCTGTGGATTTCCTGCCGGTCGACAACGACACGACAAAAAATCTCAAGATTACCGTCGAGATCGACCGCGCGTTGCAGCAGCAAGTCCGACGTGATTCACAGGCGAAGCTGAAGACTCAGGGTCTACTCGGCGACAAGATCTTCGATATTTCGCCGGGGACCCCTCGCTTTGCGGCTCTGCGCGACGGTGACACGCTGAAGCTTGGCGAAGCGCTCGATTATGAAGCCGTGCTGCTGCAGGCATCAGGAGCGCTGGACCAGGTGTCGGGCCTGACTGGTTCGCTTCAGAAAGTGGCCAATGACGTCGCTACGGGGCAGGGCACGATCGGTCAGCTAATGACGAATCGGTCGTTGTACGATGCGCTCAACTCCACCCTGTCGAGCACGAATACGATGATTGCGCGTCTACAGAATCCGCGTGGTACCGTTGGGCAGCTTCTCAACGATCCAACGCTTTACAACAACCTCAACAAGATGCTCGTATCTGCAGACACTCTCGTCGCGACACTTGGCGGAGGAGTCAACGGGCAAAACGGGACTGTCGGAAAGCTTCTGCATGACGACCAGCTTTACAACCGGCTCGTCACTGCGGTAGCTGGTGTGGACACTCTGGTGGGGACGATGCAGCACGGAACCGGCACTGTGAACAAGCTCTTCACTGACCAGCAGCTTTACAATCAGATGCTTCAGGCAGTGACGTCGCTCAATGCAGTTCTGGCCGACGTTCGCCGTGACCCGAGACGGTACACAAAAGGGCTCATCACAGTATTTTAAGATGTGGAATCATTTGATCTCGATGTCGTTGTAACGCGCGGAAACTCGGTCGAATCATTCCATCGGGTGCATGCCGCGGCGGTTGACGCGTGCGACACTCTGCTTGGCGGATCAGGCGATCCGCAACTGCTTACGTTCTGGCGTTCCTGCGCGAAGCCGTTCCAGGCGATCCCGCTGCTCGAGTCGGGCGGATTCGACGCGCATGAATGGGGTGACGCCGAGCTTGCGCTGGTGTGCGCGTCGCATGGAGGTGAGCCCGAACACGTTGCGATCGTTGACTCGATGCTCCGCTCGCTCGGCCTCGAGGAAGGAGATCTTGCCTGCGGCCCGCAAGAGCCTTTGTCTCCGCGCGGGGCCAAGATCGCAAGGGATTCGGGAGTCCGAATCAAGCGCACCCACAACAATTGCTCGGGCAAGCACACCGGCATGCTTGCTCTCGCTCAACGAAACGGGTGGCCGATCAAGGGTTACGAGCGCGCTGAGCATCCTGTGCAGCAGGCGATGCTGAACCAGGTTGCGCTGTGGACAGGTGTACGGCCTTCCGAGATTGACGTGGCCGTCGATGGATGCGGCGCCGCTGTTTTCAGGCTGCCTCTCGATAGAATGGCGCGCGCCTATGCCCGGCTCGCCCTTGCATCCCAACGCGGGGAGGAAATTCCGTCGCGCGTCGTCAACGCGATCGTCAGGAATCCGTTTCTCGTCGGCGGCACAGACAGGTTCGACTCCGTCCTGATGGAAGAGACGGACGGACGCGTGCTCGCGAAGGTTGGCGCCGAGGGTGTGCATTCGGCTGTAATCCTCGATTCCGCGATTGGAATTGCTGTGAAAGTCGAGGATGGCAGCCCAAGAGCGCAGTATCCGGCGTTGATCAGGATTCTCCAGGAGCTCGATGCCTTGCCCGAGGATTTGCCGCCCCGGCTCGCAGAAATTCTCCACAAGCCAGTCCGAAATTCGAGGGGCGACATAGTTGGCGAGACAACGATCCGCTCTGGCGCTGCCAGGTCGTCGGAATCTGCCCAGGTCGCAGCCATCTGATCCCGCAGGCGGCAATTCGATGCCGCCAGGCGGCATCATGACTGACAATTTGTCCGAGCTGTCTGATTCGCTGCGGCATCTCGTGCGAATCGCCGCCGCGATTGCCGGGGCCGATGAAACGACAACGCGGCGGGTAATGGAACAAGCAGTTGGCTCAGCAGAGTCAGCGGCGGTCGATGAGGTCATACTCCAGTCTTACTTGTTTGCGGGATTTCCGAGAACGCTGAACGCGGCGCGTGCGTGGCGGGCCGTTTCGGGCACCGAGGCGCCCGCTTCCGACCCCAATGCATCGATCGGCAATGGGGCGCTGTGGGAGCAGCAAGGCGAGCAAACGTGCGAGATTGTATACGGGGATTCGTACAAGCTGCTTCGCGAGAACGTTCGGAAGCTTCATCCTGCGCTCGACGCGTGGATGATAACGGACGGGTACGGAAAGGTTCTTTCACGCCCGCAGCTCGCTCTCGAGATTCGGGAGCTTTGTATCGTCGCAGCGTGTGCGGCGAGCGGTCAGCAGCGGCAGCTTCATTCTCATCTGCACGGGGCGTTGAACTCGGGTGTTTCGCGAGACCGTCTCGCATTTGCGATTGACTCGCTCGAAGGTCTCGTCGGGGAAGAGGAACTGAAGATGTGCCGGTCGTTACTCGCTCACGTCGTCTCGAAGCGGCATCCGCCCGTGCGGGCGGTGTCAGCATCTCAATAGAGAAAGGAACTGGTGAAAAATGTTCGTTGATCGTGTTGTTGTTCGAGTCGAGGCTGGTACGGGGGGCTCAGGATGTACGTCATTTCGGCGGGAGTTTCGCGTGCCGATGGGAGGCCCGGACGGCGGTGATGGGGGCCGCGGTGGCGACATCATCATTCGCGGAGACGTGAACCTTGCGACGCTGCTCGACTACACGTATCGCGATCGGTGGGTGGCTGAGCGGGGCGACCACGGCAGCGGATCAAACAAATCGGGACATGCGGGTGCGGATATAGTGTTGCCCGTTCCTCCAGGAACTATCGTCCGAAATGCCGAGACTGGAGAAATCCTGGCTGAGGTCCTCGTCGACGGTCAGGAGCAGATAATCGCGAAGGGCGGCCGCGGTGGCAAAGGCAACAGTTTCTTCGCCACTCCAACGCATCAGTCGCCACGCGAATGGCAGCCCGGCGAAGAGGGCCAGATGATGACCCTCGAGCTGGAGCTCAAGCTGATTGCCGACGTTGGTCTGGTCGGCCAGCCGAATGCCGGGAAGTCGACATTACTATCGGTGATATCGGCAGCCCGTCCGAAAATCGCGGACTACCCGTTCACGACGCTTGTGCCCAATCTTGGCGTCGTTCAGCTCAGTGACCATCGGACATTTGTTGTCGCGGACATTCCGGGAATCATCGAAGGGGCTCACGAGGGTAAAGGGCTGGGGCTTCAGTTTCTGCGTCATATCGAGCGAACGCGCATTCTTGCCTTCCTCATTCCAATCGACGCGATGGACTGGCAGGCCGAATACGATCAGCTACGCCATGAGGTCGCTGCGCACTCCGGGGAGCTGGCGAAGGTTCCGCATTGCGTGGTTTTCACGAAGATGGATCTGTTTGGCGAGGACTACATTCCACCCATCGAAGCTCCGGATGCGTTCGCACTGTTTGCCATTAGCGCAGCCGCCCGAACCGGCTTGGACGGCTTGCAGTCGGCGTGGTGGAGCGAGTTGTTGCGCATGAAGCAGGGTATCGCCGAGGAAGTTGCAACCAGCGTAGTACCATTGCCTTAAGCGCAGCATATCATGCGGTTTCGCAGCCCTGGTGCAGGCGCTTGATAGTGGCTACCAGGGAGCTGGATTGGTATCCCGAAAGCCTGAAAGATCTTGCTCATCCACCGAGTCCGCTCTTCATGCTCGGCCACTCGGAGCTGCTTGGCGCTGGACTTGTCGGAATCGTCGGAACACGCGAGCCGACATCGTACGGAGTCCGAACAGCGATTCTTTTGAGCAGTGCCCTGAGCAGCGCTGGCGCGTGCATTGTCAGTGGGATGGCCCGTGGGATCGACGCGGCGGCTCATCGGGCGGCTCTAAATGAGGTTGGAAAAACCGTAGCCGTTCTGGGGACGGGAATCGACGTTCCGTATCCGGTGGGACATCGTGACCTGCACCGCGCGATCTCCGAAAAAGGCCTTGTCTTGTCGGAATCCGGCCCAGGCGCGCCAGCATACAAGGGCGCGTTCCCACGAAGAAACCGTATTATCGCCGCATTGTGCCCAGTTACCATTGTCGTCGAAGCCGGGCATCGGAGCGGTGCACTCAACACCGCATCTCAGGCGCTCGACCTGGGGCGAACGGTTGCTGCAGTTCCCGGCCCAATCGATTCCCCTCAGAGCGAGGGCACGAATCAGTTGATCCGTGATGGAGCTACTGTCATCGCAACAGTGGACGATGCGCTCGCACTCGCCGGTTTCGCTCGCGGCTCGTCGCCTCCCCCCTATCACCTCTCCGAGCCGGACGGAGCTATCTGGACGGCGCTTTCCCGCGAGCCATTGAGTATCGACGCGCTATCGACAAAAACGAAGCTGTCACCCCGAGATACTCTTACGTCTGTCACCTCGCTGGAGCTCCTCGGCATGGTCGAATCGCTTCTGACCGGAGAAATCCGCCGACGGCCTGGTCGGTAGCAGATACGGCTTCGCAGCCCGAAAAGAGGCCACGCCATCCGGGTATATTGAAGGGGTGAGCGCGCCCCATCTGTACGTCCATGTTCCCTTTTGTTCGCGGCGATGCGCGTATTGTGACTTCTCGATCGCCGTTCGCCGGACGGTGCCCGTATCCGAGTACCTCGGCGCCCTGGCCGTCGAGCTGGGCCGTGTTGCAGCGAATGGCGATCGATCGAAGCTGAGCACTCTCTACTTTGGCGGCGGCACCCCATCAAAGCTCGGGCCCGATGGCGTCGCGCAAATGGTTGCAGTGGTGCGAAGCCGGTTTGAGTTGGGCGAGGATGCGGAAGTAACGCTCGAGGCGAATCCGGAAGATGTGACGCCCGAAGCTGCATGGGCATGGCGGGAGGCCGGGGTGAATCGTCTGTCGATCGGCATCCAGAGTTTCGATGACAGCGTGCTCGAGTGGATGCATCGCACCCATTCGGCGGACAAGGGCGCACATGCGGTGAAGGTCGCGAGGGCAGCCGACATCTCGAACGTTTCCATCGACCTCATATTCTCGGTTCCTGACAAGCTCAACAGGTCCTGGCGCCTCGATCTGGAGAGGGCGCTCGAGCTGGAGCCTGAGCATTTATCGCTATATGGACTGACCGTCGAGAAGGGAACTCCGCTTGGCAGATGGGAAGCAAGCGGAGAGGTCACCGCGGGGGCCGAAGACGGTTATGCGGAGCAGTTTCTCCTGGCTCATGATATGATGCTGGGAGCAGGGTTCGACCACTACGAGGTGTCCAATTTCGCACGAGCCGGGCTGAACTCGCGGCATAATTCGGCTTACTGGACGGGCGCACCGTACATCGGCGCGGGTCCGTCCGCGCACTCTTTCAATGGAGAGACGAGAAGCTGGAACGTCGCGCCCTATGCGGATTGGCAGAAGCGGCTTTACGCCGGCAAGGACGTCGTCGAGGAATCTGAGAATCTGACCGATCGCAACCGTCAGGCCGAGGATGTGTATTTAGGATTGCGAACAACCGCCGGGTACAAGGCATCGAGTCGCGAGCTGGATATTGCCCGGCACTGGGTCGACCCCGGTTGGGCACACATCGAGAACGGCACGGTTCGACTGACCGCTGAAGGGTGGCTCAGGCTCGACAGCCTCGCGGCTGGGTTGACAGGCGAATGATTAAATCCAATAGTGTGCGGCAATGGCCATTCCCGAGCTGACAGAGCGAGAGCGGAGAGTTCTCGAAGCGGTGATCCAGTCGTACGTGGAAACTGCGCAGCCGGCAGGGTCCAATGCGATCGCACGCCGCTTCGGCCTTGGAGTGTCGTCGGCGACAATCCGCAACACGATGAGCGACCTGGAGGAGAAAGGTCTTCTCTATCATCCGCATACTTCGGCGGGGCGGGTGCCAACTGACGTAGCGTATCGCATTTATGTTGATTCGCTGCTTCCGATGCCGGGTCCGTCCCGCGAACACGACGAGCTCAGCGCCCAGATCATCAACGGCGGGTCGGCTGTCGAAGCAATACTTCGGCGAGCGGCTCAGAGCCTCGGCGTGATCACCCAGGAACTTGGCGTCGCCCTTGGGCCGCGCCTCGATGACAGCATTCTTCAGCGTGTTGACCTGGTACGGTTGTCGGCGGAGAGACTCCTGGTTGCGCTCACGCTTAGCGGCGGAGCCGTGCGGACGATTTTCGTCGAAGCGAGAGGTCAGGTTCCCGACCTGGCAATTGCTGAAGTCACGCGGCTTCTCAATGAGCGTATCGCCGGTTTGACGCTGCTTCAAATTCGGAATTCGCTTGGCGACAGGCTTCGCGATACTGGGCCGACCCCCGGCGCGGCGGAATTGCTCAACGTCTTCATCGAAGAGGGCGAGCAGCTGTTCGACAATGCATTGCAAGGAGAAGAGACAGTGTTGCTGGGGCAACCGTCGCTTCTCGCGGAGCAGCCGGAGTTCAACACCGTCGACAGCATGCGGAAGCTCGTTGCCCTGACCGAAACGAGGGAACATCTCGCCGACTTGTTGCGCAAACGTAGCGACAGTCCCGGCATCACCATCAGCATCGGAAACGAGCACCTCGATCCCAAGCTCGAAACTTTCACCATCGTGACGGCACAGTATCGTTCGGGAAGCGTGACCGGAGTCATTGGAGTCATCGGGCCGACACGCATGCCCTATGACAAAGTCATCTCCCTCGTTACACATACATCCCGACTCATAACCGATCTACTGGAATAGCAGCACGATGGCCGATTACTACAACACCCTGGGCGTGGAAAGAACTGCGTCCGATGATGAAATAAAAAAGGCGTACCGAAAGCTCGCGATGACGTTTCATCCCGACCGTAACAACGGGTCGCGCGAGGCCGAGGAAAAGTTCAAGGAGATCACTGAGGCGTACGATGCGCTCAGGGATCCCGTAAAGCGCTCGATGTACGATCGTTACGGCGAAGCGGGCCTGAGGGGCGGCGCCGGCGGGTTCCATCACGTTGACCTGTCCGAGGCTCTCAACATTTTCATGCGAGACCTGGGCGGAATGTCCGGGTTCGGGGATTTGTTCGGCGGCGGAGGCGGACGTGGTGGCGGCGGACCGCGCACGGGGTCGGAGATACGTATCTCGATGCCGCTGAAGCTTTCGGAAGTGGCCACAGGTGTCGAGAAAACGGTCACAGTAAAACTTCTTGCGAGCTGCGATCGATGCGAGGGCAGCGGTGCGGAGCCTGGTACTTCGGCCAACCGGTGTACGACGTGCGCCGGTGCTGGCGAGGTGCGCAGGGCGCAAAAATCTTTCTTTGGGCAGGTCATCAGCGTTTCGCCTTGCCCGACTTGTTCGGGCGAAGGGACGATCATCAGCTCGCCTTGTCGCAAGTGTCGGGGCGAAGGCCGCATCCGACAGGAAGAGAGCGTGGTGGTGAAAGTGCCTGCCGGTGTTGCGACCGGTCAGTACATGACGATGCGCGGTGTCGGCAACGTCGGGCCCCGTGGCGGTGGGCGGGGTGATGTTCTCGTGGTATTCGAAGTCGAGGACGATTCCCGGTTCGAGCGCGACGGAGAGGATCTGTACTGCGAAGTACTCGTCACATACGCTCAGCTCGTATTCGGCGCGGATGTCGAGGTGCCAACCGTCAGCGGCAGCATGACGCTCCATGTTCCTCCTCGTACCGAGAGCGGGCACGTGTTTCATTTGCGCGCTCGCGGCCTGCCTCGCGTAAACGCAACCGGCGTTGGAGATCTCCACGTTCGCCTGCAGCTCTATACACCCGAGGAACTTGGTCCCGAGGAAGAGTCGCTCATTCGGAAGCTTGGAGAAATCCAGATTGCTCCGTCCGAACGGCGATCAAAGGGATTCTGGTCGAAGGTCAAGGAATCGCTCGGCGCGTGAGCGGGATGCAGCGGGAATTGCGTCCGCCGTCATGAGCGAAACAAGAGCGGAGGCGTCGGAGCCGCCCTGGATAGCAGTGCGAGTTGACCCCTCGCGGGATCCGGCAATTCTTACGGCCGTTCTCTTCGCTGCAGGCTCGCAAGGAGTGCAGGAAGACGGTCACTCGCTCCTGACCCATTTTCCGCCCGGCACAAAAACCGATGAGCTCGTTCGCGACATCATGGATGCGGATCCGGGTGCCAGGGTATCGGTTAGCCTCGCTCCGCAAGTGGACTGGAGCGAGTGGCGCGCCTCAGTACGAGCGCACGACCTCGGCGCATTGACCATCTCGCCGCCGTGGCTTGCGACCGGCCTCGATCCTGACAGAACAATCATCATAGAGCCGGCGATGGCCTTCGGCACTGGCGAACACGCGACGACTCGTGGTGTCACTCGCCTGATGCAGCGCATTGATCCAATGCCCAGCAATGTCGCGGACATCGGAGCCGGAAGCGCCGTGCTGTCGATTTGCGCGGCGAAGCTCGGTGCTAAGCGGGTTGCAGCTGTCGAGATTGACGAGGATGCCATCGGGAATGCGGAACAGAACGTAATGGCCAACGGCGTGGCGGATCGGGTTCACGTCATTCAAGGTGATGCAACGACAATTCTCCCGCTTCTCGCGCCGGTCGATCTTGTCCTGGCAAATATCATTTCGTCAGTGCTCACAGGCTTGCTGCCACTGATGTTCGAGTCGCTTTCCCGCGGCGGATCGGCGATTCTTTCCGGCATTCTGGAAGAAGAAAGCGCGGCGATGCTGGCGGAAATAATTCGTGGCGGTTGGAGCGTCGTTGCAGATGACCGGGAGGATGGATGGTGGAGCGTATTGATCACGCGGTCGTAGCGACTTTTTTTTCACCCGATGCATTCTTTACCGGAGTGTCGACAACCCTTGGTGAAGATGCTGCACAGCACGCGAGAGTT
>JANYKY010000481.1 GCA_025357975.1 Gemmatimonadaceae bacterium | reverse complement strand
CCCGAGCCAGCGCGCCGAATATTCCCGAGTTGCCGTTGATGTTGAAAGAGGCGTCAATGCCGGTGCGGAACGGCTTGAACCTCGAGCTGTCACTCAGCGGGTTTCCCTGAAAGAGAGAGTACTGCACGCCGAGCCGGAAGCCCGGCAGCAGGTCCGAATTCACGTCATATCCGAAGGCATCGTTTGTGAAACCCGATCTGCCGGTCTTTCTTTTCCGCTCAAAATCATAGCTCAGCGGTGACATTCCGATTCCGAGAATCTTGACCTTTCTTGGCTCAGCTGTGCTCGCTGTATCCTTGTTCTTCATCTTCGCCTCGAAGGTCTGCGCGATGTTGAGCGTTATTGCGTTCGATGCGAGGCTGCCGAGGTAATCGCGCGGATTGATATTGAGGGCGGCGAGAAAGTCTTTGTTGACCGTCTGTGCAGGGGAATAGGAATAGGTGATAGATGGCGAGATGGAATGCCGGAATCGGCTGACACCGAAAATCCCTGGAAACAGTCCGAAGAACGTCGGCGCGGCGGATAACGAATAGCTCGGGCGCTTAGCCTGGTGAACGTAGCGTCCTCCCGTCTGTTCGGTTCGCACCCAGAACGCATGGCTGTCCACGTTCTGCAATGAGATTCCGGGGGACAGCTTGAGAGTTGTCGGCAAAAGCGTCGGAAGCCCAAACGACGTCGTCCAATCGAGCTGCGTACTGAACGTTCTTGCGAATACGCGATTCGTTACCTGAGTCGGATCGTCCTGATTGACGACATCGATCCTGACTGGAGCGTTGTTCTCCTGGTCATTGGCGGTGATCGTGTTACTAAGGCTGAACCCGAAAATCTTGAGCGGCGTCTGGAATGAAAGCGTCGTCAACCTGGAGTCGGCTGTCAGCTTCGTGCTGTCAAACAAACCAGCGGTATTCCGAAAGATGCGATTCGCGAACTCGCCTGTTCGGTTGACTTTCAGCTGCTCGCTATTGCTGACGTTCAGCGATGGCGTCCACTCGAGCCATCGTGCGAGTGGAAGCGTCGGCGTACTGATGCTGAAATTCGGAAAATCCTGCGATACATCGTTCCGGCCAGGATACTGGCGACGGCTTCCGCCGATAGTGAAGGATGCCGGGCCGAACTGCTGCGAATAGTTGACGTGACTTTGAATTGTCGCGAGTGCCTGCCGCGGATCGAATGTGTTCTGGCGCTGAAGCGTAGTGCTCGTGACGTAGTTGATGTCGGTCGTCAGGTGAGTTGTCTGCGAAAAATCCTGCTGATGCGCCCACGATATTGCGGTGTTGCGCAATCCATCGCGTTGCGACAGCCGCGACACAGCAAGACGCCCCGTCAGGAACCGGTCGAGATACCGGTATCTCCACTCGCCGTTGAGTCGCACCCATCCGGGATCACCGGATGTCGAGGCCGCTCCGCTTCGCCAGTCGAGCGACATCTGGCCATCCATGTAATCATTCAGCGCGAAGTAATACCCCAAATTGTCTACATGCCGCCGGTAGGAAGGACTGTTGCGGAGAATTTCCCCGACCCCGAATCGAGGAGTGAGAATTCCGCTCCGCCTTCCCGATCGCATGTCCTGGAAGATGAATGGCAGATAGAACACCGGCACGTCGCCGATGTAAAGCACCGCCGGCCGCGCGACCATGATGTTCTTGGAGACCATCTTGATCTCCTTCGCCGCGAAGTGGTAATCAGGCACCGAGTCGTCGCAGCTCGTGATGATTCCGTTACGAGCGTAGAACCTGGTGGACTTGCCGCCAATGGTGTCGTTGACATAAGTCGCTACGGTCCCATGCACATACCACGTCTCGCCGTTTTCCACTGACGACGTGCTGATGTTGGTGACGGTTCCGCGCCGCTGCTCGACGTTGTATGTCAACTTGCCAAGCGCGACCACGTCAGCGCTTCCGCGAGATGGATCCCGAAGCACAAGTGTATCACCAAGCGCCACCATCAGCTTCGTCGAATCGTTGTAGGTGATAGTATCACCGACAAGCAACGTGCCCGCTCTTCCCACCGCCGCCCGGCCCCCTTTGGGACTGCCCTCGAGATAGAGAACTCTTCGCTTTGCGTCGAACTGGACATTGAGGCCCTGATACCGCGTCACGGAGTAACCCGCGCGGCTCATCAACGCAGTCGTGATGGAATCAGGGTCGGACCATTTCACGATCGCATGCGTAGAATCGTTGCGGAGAGAATCCGCTTTGCT
>JANYKY010000480.1 GCA_025357975.1 Gemmatimonadaceae bacterium | reverse complement strand
GTTTTCCAGCGAACTACGCACGAGATCGACAAGACAGGAATGGGCAGCACCGCCTCGGCCCTCCTTCTTTCGGATACCCATTATCTGATCGGCCACGTCGGTGACTCACGCATTTATCTCGTTCGCGATGGTGAGATGCGCCAGCTCACGCGCGATCATTCACTCGTCCAGGAGCAGGTTGACGCCGGTTTGATAACGGCGGAGCAGGCTCGCCATCATCCGCAAAGCAATGTCATCACCTGCTGCATCGGCATGAGCAGCGACATCGAGCCGGCAATAATCAGTGGTGAGACCAAAGTGGGCGATGTGTTCCTCCTCGCCAGCGACGGTTTGACCGGGATGGTCGAGGACAGGCGTCTGCAGCAACTCCTTCAGACCCCGGCGACTCCCGAGCGAATCGTAAATGCGATGATCGCCGACGCGAACAACAACGGTGGAATCGACAACATCACCGCGATCGTCGTGAAGGTCATCACTGCCGACACGAAATTCCGCACCGGTGAGATGACGCCGGTTCCGCAGCCGCGCTGAGTGTCGGACCCCGGCCAGCCGGGATCGGCAGCTGAACCTGAAACGGTCGCCAGCGTCTCGGAGCTCTATCTTGGCAACATTCTGTATGCGCTCGAGGTGACCGCGCTCAGCCTGGACGAGCAGCAAAAGCCAGCCGACGCAGGGTTTTATCGGGGCATTGGCCGGAAGCTGGCAGAGGCGCGAGGCAGAGCAAAACACTAGGGCACGGGCCACGAGCCACAGGCCACAGGAAAAAACCAAAAGCCACGAGCCAAAAGCCACAAGCGAATGCAACAACGGCCGTCGCGGGCGGTATGACACCTGCTGTTTAGCGTCTAGTTTTAGCTTGTGGCCCGTGGCCCGTGGCTTGTGGCTTGTGGCCTATCTTCCCCAAAGCTGGAGTTCGTCCCATGGCAACTGCAACTCAACCGGCGCCCGAAATAACGGCTGATACTTTTCCTATTAATGGCACCGATTACATCGAGTTCTATGTCGGCAACGCGAAACAGGCGAGCCACTTCTACCGGTCCGCGTTTGGATTCGAAGTAGTCGCGTACCGCGGCCCCGAAACAGGAACGAAGGACCGCGCGAGCTATCTCCTTCAGCAGGATAGAGTTCGCCTCATCCTCACGACTCCAATCAAGTCAGAGGGAGCGATCGCCGATCACGTTCACAAGCATGGTGACGGCGTACGGGACATCGCGCTCTGGGTGGATGATACGCGAACAGCGTTCAGGCTCGCGGTGGAGCGGGGCGCGAAGCCGGCGATGGAGCCCACTGTCATGCACGACGACGACGGCGAGATAGTGATCGCTGCAATTCATCTCTACGGCGACACCATCCACAGTCTCGTCGAAAGAAAGGATTACCACGGTTTGTTCATGCCGGGCTTCGTCCCGTTCAGCTCGCCGGTTGAAGTCAAGCCAGTTGGCCTCAAGTACGTCGATCACTGCGTTGGAAACGTCGAGCTCGGCGCAATGAACAAATGGGTCAGCTTTTACGAGGACGTGCTTGGCTTTGTCAACATTCTCTCGTTCGACGACAAGACCATCTCGACAGAATATTCGGCATTGATGTCGAAGGTGATGTCGAACGGAAATGGCCGGATCAAGTTTCCCATCAACGAGCCGGCTGCAGGAAAAAGGAAATCGCAGATCGACGAGTATCTCGAGTTCTATGACGGCCCTGGCGTGCAGCACATCGCTATTGCGACCGATGACATCATCACGACGGTGACTGACATGAAGTCACGCGGGGTCGAGTTCCTCAAGGTACCGGGAACGTACTACGACAGCGTCGGTGAGCGCGTCGGCAAGATCGACGAGGACATTGGTCCTCTTCGCGAGCTGGGAATTCTTGTGGATCGCGATGATGAAGGTTATCTGCTTCAGATCTTCACGAAGCCGGTCGAAGACAGGCCAACGATCTTCTATGAGATCATTCAGCGCAAAGGTGCAAAGAGCTTCGGGGCAGGGAATTTCAAGGCGCTCTTCGAGGCTATCGAGCGTGAGCAGGCGTTGCGGGGCAATCTTTAAGGAGCGTTGAATGCCGAACTATCACACTCTCGGTACGGTTCCGCGAAAGCGGCACATAGCTTTTCGTAAGCCTGACGGCGGCCTGTATGCTGAAGAGCTGATGGGCCACGAAGGCTTTACCGGGACGTCGTCACTGTTGTATCACACGTATCCCCCGACAACAGTGAAGTCCGTGCGGCGGCTTCAGGAGATGAAGCTCGAAGCAGATCCCGATCAAACATTGCATCATCGGCACTTTCTAACGTCGCGAGTGAAGCGAGGCGGAAGTCCGACGCTCGATCGAATTCCGCTCCTGTTCAATCAGGACATTGCGATGTTATACGTCGAGCCCGACAAACAGGATGAGCATTTTTACCGAAATGCGCAGGCGGACGAGCTTGTTTATGTCGCCAAAGGCAAGGGCGTGCTCGAGACGGTGTACGGCGACCTTCCGTACGGCGAAGGCGATTACCTGGTCATCCATCGCGGAATTCTTCACAAGTTTCGACCCGACATCACTGGCGAGCAGACAAAATTCCTGGTCATGGAGAGCCGAGGTCATATCAGGACGCCGAAGCGGTATCGGAATGAGTTTGGCCAGCTCGTCGAGGGCGCGCCCTACTCAGAGCGTGACATCCGTCGGCCGCTGGAGCTCAGAACCCACGATGAGAAGGGTGATTTTCCACTGCTGGTAAAACAGTACGACGGGATCAATGAGATCGTGCTGGATCACCATCCGTTCGACGTAGTGGGATGGGACGGCTATTTCTATCCGTGGGCATTCAACATCATGGACTTCGAGCCGATCGTCGGCCGGGTTCATCAGCCGCCGCCGGTGCACCAGACGTTTCAGGGCGATGGCTTTGTCGTTTGCTCATTCTGTCCGCGTCCCTACGATTTCCATCCCGAAGCCGTCCCCGCGCCGTACAATCACAGCAATGTCGATTCGGACGAAGTGCTGTATTACGCGTCGAGCGAATTCATGAGCAGAAAGGGAATCGAGTTCGGAAGTATTACGCATCATCCGGATGGAATTCCTCATGGTCCGCATCCGGGTCGGGCTGAAGCAAGCATTGGCGCCAAGTACACTGATGAGCTGGCCGTGATGATGGACAGCTTCCGTCCCCTCAAGGTCGCGAAGCAGGCAGTGGACATCGAGGATCCCGAATACCACAAGTCGTGGATCAACGCTCAGCACGAGCAGTTCAGTCCACCGACGAGTTGATCGAGCGAGCAAGTTGACAGGGCCGGTCTGGACGCCGTCGGACGATCGCATAGCGCAGGCAAACATGTCTGCGTTTTTGCGTTTCGCCGGGGTCGGCGACACGTATGAGGAACTGTATCGCTGGTCGGTTGTGCATCCCCAAAAATTCTGGCCGGTTATGTGGAAGTATGCCGACGTAATCGCCGATGAGCGCGATGACGACCGGGAGCCATGGGATGAAGTCGTGGTCGGCCTGGACCGGATGGCCCCGCCAGACCCTGAGCTCGGGCCGAAGTGGTTCACAGGCGCACGGCTGAATTTCGCCGAGAACTTGTTGCGGTACCGCGACGATCATCTTGCCATTGTCGCGTGGAATGAGCGCGGGAGACAGAGAAGCCTTTCGTATGCCGAGCTATATATGGAGGTCGCGCGCGTAGCGTCTGCGATGCGGATGCACGGAATTGAAAGGGGTGATCGAATAGCGGGCTTCATTCCGAATATTCCCGAAGCAATGATTGCGATGCTGGCTGCCTCCTCGATTGGTGCATTGTGGTCCTCTTGCTCACCAGACTTCGGTGTTCAGGGTGTTCTCGACCGTTTCGGCCAAATCGAGCCGAAGATTCTTTTCTGCGCTGACAAGTACACGTATGCGGGAAAGGAAATCGACTGCCTGGACCGCGTTGCGGACGTTGTCGGGAAGATTTCCTCGATCGCGACAGTTGTTGTGGTTGCCTATGGCGACAGGCAACCGTCATTGACACGTGTTTCCAACGCAGTTCTCTGGAATGACTTTGCGGACGCTGATGCGACTGATGTCGCCTTCGAGCGTCTGCCGTTCGATCATCCGCTTTACATCCTGTACTCCTCCGGGACGACGGGTCTGCCTAAGTGCATGGTGCACAGCGGCGGCGGCACTCTTCTCCAGCACTACAAGGAGTTGATGCTGCACACAGACCTGAAGAGGTCTGACAAGGTGTTCTACTTCACCACCTGCGGATGGATGATGTGGAACTGGCTTGCAAGCGCACTCGCGGTTGGATCGACCTTGCTCCTGTACGATGGAGCGCCCTTTTCGCCGAAGAGCGATTCGTTGTGGGAGATGGCGGGTAGCGAGAAACTCACTGTATTCGGGACGAGTGCAAAATACCTCGCGACATGCGAGAAACACGGATTGAAACCCGGAGCAACTCACGATCTATCGGCACTGAAAACCATTCTCTCCACGGGGAGCCCTCTCGCTTTTCACAGCTTTGACTATGTGTATTCTGAAGTGAAGGAGGATGTGCATCTCTCGAGCATCAGCGGAGGCACCGATATCGTGTCGTGCTTCGCTGGAGGAAATCCCATTGGGCCAGTTTATCGTGGCGAGCTACAGTGCCGTTCGCTCGCGATGGCGGTGCATGTTTTCAATTCGGAAGGTGAGGCCGTCGTCAAGGAACCCGGTGAGCTGGTCTGCACGCGTCCGTTCACAAGCATGCCGGTCGCGTTCTGGAACGACCCCGATGGCGCGAAGTACCGGGCTGCTTATTTCGAGAGATACCCAAATGTCTGGCGGCATGGTGACTGGTGCGAGCTCACCGAACACCATGGGATGGTCATCTATGGGCGCAGTGATGCCACGCTCAATCCAGGTGGTGTACGGATCGGGACGGCAGACGCTCGAAGGCGACATCAGTCGCATCAGCGTCCGCAAAGTCATTCCAAAGAACTGCGTTGGAAACACCTGTCAAAGACGGTTGCCTGTCGCCATA
>JANYKY010000476.1 GCA_025357975.1 Gemmatimonadaceae bacterium | reverse complement strand
GCAGCGGTGCGTAATCGAGCCCAGTCGCTGATGCTTCGCCGTCTGTCAAAGCCCATCGCAGGAAGTCAACGAGCTTCTTGCTCTTTACCGCATCGGCCTGGTGCTGGTAGACGAGTATCCAGGTAAATGAGGAGATGGGATAGGCATCCGCACCGGCGGCATTCACGATCGACAGTCGATAGTCGGTGGTTGCTGGCAGGCTCGCCGCGACGCCCGCGGCGGCCGCAGTGGCACCATCAGGAGAAGGCGCAACGAACTTGCCTGCTGCGTTCTGTATCAACGCGAAAGGAAGATTATTCTGCTTCGCGTATGCGAGCTCCACATATCCAATCCCGCCCGGAGTCTGCTTTACCTGGCCTGCGACACCGTCGCTTCCCTTCCCGCCGAGCCCAACCGGCCACGGCACCTCTTTTCCGCGACCGGGACCAGCCAGCCACGTTTTACTGACAGTGCTCAGGTAGTCCGTGAAGACGAACGTTGTCCCGCTGCCTTCAGAACGATGCACAACGAGGATGTCCGTTGCAGGAAGCTTGGCGCCCGCATTCAATGAGGCAATCGGGGCGGCATTCCATTTTGTTATCCTGCCGGCATAGATGTCAGCGAGCACTGGACCTGTGAGCTTCAATCCTGTCGCGATGCCTGGAACATTGTACGTAATGGCAACGGCGCCAAGCACCGTCGGGATGTGAAGAATCGGCCCTTTCGCCTTCGCAATCTCATCATCTTTCATCGGGCTATCCGACGCGCCGAAATCGACTGTTCCCTCGGACAGCTGACGAATTCCACCACCAGATCCGATCGCCTGGTAGTTGATCTTCACGCCGGTTTTCGCTGCGTAGTCAGCGAACCACTTTGAATAAATCGGCGCAGGAAATGTCGCGCCCGCGCCCGTTAGATCGACCGATCCTGAAGACGGCTTGTCTGAAGCTGCGGCATTTGTGCCGCTCTTGGACTGGTCAGTGCTGCAGGCAACTGCAAGTACAAGCAGCGAAAGAAAAAATCGTTTCACCGGATCTCTCCTCGAGTGAATAGTCGTGAATGTGATGGGCGCCGCGAGCTGGGGTGAACGGGTTTTGCAAGCCATGGTAGATCCCGAACAGTGCTCGAACTTTGTATCGAAACAGGTCATGCTATTGCAACGGATCTGTAACAGCCGACATCATTGACGCTGACTCTTAACCTTCGCGCATCGCATGCATTCACTTCGCGGCGGTCTCTTCCCGCTCGCTTGTTTCCTTTTGGCGGATTGCACCGCGACGCCCGCGGCTGGAGACTCTCCTGATGCCGCAAAGCCCGCAGCGGTTGGAGGTGCCCAGCACACATCCACCCACGACTGGACTCGCTTTGGCTGGGATGTAAACCGCTCGAGCGCGTCGACCGATGCCACCGGTATTACGGCTGCGAACGTCGGCACCATGCAACGCCAGCAAGTGACTCTCGATGGCACCGTAGACTCATCGCCGATTTATTTGCACGGTGTGCGCATCAATGGGCGCGAGCACGACACGTTCTTCATGACAACCACGTACGGCAAGACAATCGCGATCGACGCCGGTGACGGTACCGTTCTCTGGCGATACACTCCGCCGGGTTACTCCGCGTGGGCAGGAACGCGGCAGATCACGACTGCGACTCCCGTCGCCGACCCGAACCGAAGTTTTATCTACGCCGCTTCACCCGATGGTCACATACAGAAGCTCGCGGTTGCCGATGGACGTGCCATGTGGAGCACGTCGATCACCAACCTTCCGGGAAGAGAAAAGATTGCCTCGTCGCTCAATTACGATCACGGGCGTGTCATTGCGGTGACGGGCGGATACATCGGAGACGCTCCGCCATATCAAGGTCACGTTGCGGTGCTCGATGCAGCAAGCGGAAAGCTCGCGCATGTCTGGAATTCACTGTGCAGTGATACCAGCACTCTTCTGCAACCCGGCGCGTGTACCGAGAGCGGGTCCGCCATATGGGGCCGGGCGGGCGCTGTTATCGATCCGAGAACCGGTGATATTTTTGTCGCGACTGGAAACGGACTCTGGAACGGCCGCAATAACTGGGGCGACGCGGCCATCGTCCTTGACTCCAGTGCAACCCGAATCATCGACAACTACACTCCTGTCAACACCGAGGAGCTCAATCGCCGGGACGCAGACATTGGCTCGACCTCTCCGGCCATTTTGGGGGGCGGCTACTTCATTCAAGGTGGTAAGGATGGATCGATTCGGCTGTTGCAGCTCGGGCGCACGCGCGGTGCAACACCGAGACGTGGCGGTGAGGTGCAAATCGTGCCAACGCCATCGGGCACAGATTTGTTCACAGCGCCAGTTGTCTGGCACCCGGGTTCTGCAACGCTGATTTTCGCCGCGGACAACGGTGGAACGGGCGCGTGGACATTCAGCAATGCTCGCCTGACACTGGCGTGGAAAAACAGGACGGGTGGCACGAGCCCGGTGATTGCGGGCGGACTACTCTATGTGTACGACCTGGGAGGCGGGCTTCACGTTTACGTGCCCACAACCGGAAAGGAAGTTGCAACTCTGGCGGCAGGGCGCGGCCATTGGAATAGTCCGATCGTGGTCGATGGGCGAATCGCACTTCCCGAGGGAAATGCAAATCAGCGAAGCCAGACTGGAATCCTCGATATCTGGCGTCTTCAATAATCGGGTTGGCGGTAACATGGTTGCTACGATTCCAAAGGTGGATCGCCGAACTGAACTCCTCGGTACGGGTATGAAGTCGTACCGCTTCGGCTGTACGCGAAGCGAACTCAAAACAGGTAAGAATGATGGCAGACGTCCAGATAGCGACCGAAGCAGAAGCGCCCGCGCGAACTCTCCGGCAGAGAAGCTCTCCGATCATTCAGCGAAACATCCGGGCGGTTGCCGAGCTTGCCGCCGAACAGCAGAAGGCCAAGTCGATGGAAGACCGATTTGCCATGGCCGTGTCGCGGTTCGCTGGCAGTATGAATTTTGTCTACGTTCACGCGCTGATATTCGGACTATGGGCAGCGGCGAGTCTCGGACTGATTCCTGGCGTGCATCATTTCGACAAGGACATGGTGGTTCTCAACACCATTGCAACGCTTGAAGCGATTTTTCTCGCGACGTTTGTGCTCATCGCGCAGAATCGGATGGCGGCGAATGAGGAAATCCGTAATCATCTCGACGTGCAGGTGAGCCTGCTGGCCGAGGATGAAACGACTCACATTCTGAGGATGGTTTCCGAGATCGGAAAGAAAATGGGAATTGCGGCGGCCGACGATCCGGAGATAAAGCAGCTCATCAGGAGCGTTGAAGCGCAGGAAATTATCGACCAGATCGAGGTGGAGATCGACGAGGCCGCCAACGGGACTGCGGAGCGGCAGACTCGGGGCTGATCGAAGCCAGCCAGCGCCGGAAAAAAGTGGGAGCATTGCGCGGAGGCACCGTTCAAGGAAAAATAAAATTTTGTTTATGCCTGCTCAAAGCAGCTATCTGAAGCGATATTGGTGCGCCAGCGCACCGCTGCAACCGTTGAACCAAAAGAACGGCACCCCCTTCGGGAGTAGTAATGGTCCTCAGTCATAAGTCCACCACGTGGCTTTACGCCCCTTGGTGAAAAGCCGATGACGGTTTCTCGCAAATCGTCGCAAGGTGAACACCGCAATCGTCTGCTCCGCGCGTTGCCAGCGGCTGATTATGCTGCTTTATCGCATTATCTGGAATCCACTGCGTTGTGTGTCGGCGATCTCCAGGCAGAGCAGAACGGTCCCTTCTCCCACGTGTTGTTCGTTGAAGTCGGAATGGTGTCCGTCGTCAACCACATCGGCAAAGGCTCGATCGAGGTCGGGACCATCGGGAACGAGGGAATGGCTGGGCTCAGCGTTTTCCTGGATGATGGCATTGCAACGAGCAAAACGTTCGTGCAGGTGCCGGGCTCGGGGTTGCGAATTCCTTCGGCTGATTTTGTCAGAATCGTCGAGGAACGGCCTGCCTTGAGGCATCTATTGAATCGCTATACCCACGCGTTCATTACGTCCATCGCACAGGGCGCAGCGTGCAACCTGTCACATCAGCTCGATGAGCGCTGCGCCAAATGGCTGCTCCTGACCCATGACCGGGTCGAAGGCGCGGACACGTTTCCCCTTACTCACGAGTTTCTCTCAAACATGCTCGGAGTCCGGAGATCAGGTGTCACGGTCGCTGCGGGTGCGCTTCAGGACGCCGGCTACATTCGTTATAGTCGCGGCAATATTACGGTGGTAGATCGGAAGGGACTCGAGGGCGCGGCATGTGTGTGCTACAGATTTATCAGATCGCATTTTGACCGCCTGGCCGGGTAATCCACCGGTAGCCGCCTCGCCGCACTTGCGGCGATATATCGTCCGATATAACATTCGGTTACGATATATCGCTTGACCTATCGGAGATCCACTCCGCCGGTGGGCGAAACCGGAGATTCAACGATGCGGGATCATAATTGCGGTTCGGGCCACGGGTGGGCCTTCGGACGCCGTCCCGAGAATTTCGGATTTGATGCGGGTGCGTTCTGGGGTGGACGCGGCAAATCACGCGGCGGCCCATTCGGAGGCGGCCGAATGTTCGACCAGGGCCACCTCAAATTCGTCATCCTCGGGCTGCTCGCCGAAAAACCTCGGCACGGATACGAGATTATCAAGGAAATTGAAGAAAAATTCGGCGGATTGTATTCACCGAGCCCCGGGACCGTCTACCCGACTTTGACGATGCTCGAAGATCTCGGCTACGCCAGGGTAATGCCAGAAGAAAGCGGTAAGAAAGTTTATGAGATCACGGACGCAGGCCGTGCACATCTGGCCGAGAACAAGCCATTGATGGATGATATCGTTGCGCGAATCGCCGAGTTTGCGCAGAACGTTTTTGGGGAGCCGATGATGGAAGTGCATCGGGGATTCAAGAACATTGGACGCTCGATTTACAGCAGGACCTCGACGAGAACTCCGGAGCAAATCAAGAAGATCGTCGAGATTCTCCAGCGAGCGGTCGCAGAAATAGACGCTGTCTAGGCAGGTCCCTCAACGCACCGCGATGTGAATCTCGACTTCGGCGGGCCTCGCGGAATCGTAACGCTCGAAATCCGTCGTGTACGCGCGCTTGAGAACCGTCGTCTCCGAGAAATATTTCCAGACTTCTTTCCAGCCTTCACTCACGGCGGCCGGCATTTCACCGGTCGCCGTAAATATGAGATACTCCTGCGCAAGCACGGTAATGCCGACCATGCCCGGCGGAATTCGATCGAGTCCCTCTACCTCTGAGCCGATGATAAGCGAATACGGCCCCTTGTCGTCGCTCTGATAACGCGTGTACGCGCCGAGGGTGATTGCGGGTTGTTTTGGCTCCATAACAGGCGCAAGAAGATTCTCCTCGCGGATCCGCTGCCATAAAGCAGGAATTCTTGCCGTCCGCGCATTCATTTCGTCACGGTTTGTGGTACGAACTTCGAATCCGACGATATACATGCCGTACAGACTGACGAGGCGCGGTTCAGGCTTGAGCACGTCAGTCACTCTCTAACGACCTGGTGGCAATTCCGGACACAACCAGTTTTTTCATTGATTGCCTCTGATGAAATTCGCGGACCCTGCCGTACCAAAACTACCGGCTTGCGGCCGCTTCAACTCTTCGCACACCGCCTGAGCAGGCGTTTCGCCGGCACCGACGAAGGAAAGAGAGACGCCGCACGCCTCGCATATGGCAGAGCGCGGGCACAGCGACCTCGATTCTCGTATGACTGTGCGACACGCGAATTGATCCTGTAACTGCCCGGATCCCACGCCGCACCCTCCACCCATGTCGCTGTCTGCCCGCCGCGTCCAACGGTGGTCATCGCCATGACGGACGTTGCGCTTCGTGCAACCGAGAGTGTCGCGAGCAGCAGGGTCGCGGCCGCAAACAGCGTCCATTCCCGCCGGGACAAATCGATTTCGCGCCTGGCGACGGGCGATGGGTGGCGTGTACCTCCAGTTGCCGCTCCGAGGATTCCCCAGATAAGGAACGCCGGTGCGGGAAGCAGAAGCACAGCGTCGAAGCAGCTCACCACGATAACGCTGGCGATCGTCGAAG
>JANYKY010000356.1 GCA_025357975.1 Gemmatimonadaceae bacterium | reverse complement strand
GTGCAGCACGCCCGCTCATCATTATTACAGACAACTCCGGGTGATTGACTCGAAGCTTTGCGAGTGCCGCGATTCCGTCCAGCTCACCCGGCATCATGAGATCCATCATTACGGCGTCCGGTTCTTCCTGCGCGGCCTTTGCAACGGCCTCTGCACCGCTCGCTGCTTCCTGCACCTCATAACCCTCAGCACTGAGCAACGCCCCGACCATGCGACGGATATTCGGCTCGTCGTCAACGATCAGGACGCTCGACATTTACTGGCTCGAAGGCGGTGCTGAACTTCTTGCTGGAATCGCCGGTGCCGAATCGCGTACGTCGGAGAGCAGCTTCGTAGTGAAACGCTGACCTTCGGAGATGCGTTCGATCTCCACCGCAATCGCATCGAGCGACTGCTCCATGCGCTCGAGCCGGTTTTGGACTTCACCCGGAATCTGCGGAGCCCTTGCCTCCGCTTCGGCCCTGGACGCGAGCGCTTTCGCCATCGGACGGCCGACAACAACTGCGACGATGGTCGCGAAGAAGCCAAGCGGAACGAACAGGCCGATCAATTCAGGATTGAACATTTCAGGAATTCCTCTGAGTTGCGTTTGAAAGCGCCGGCAATATGAAGCGTATTCGCGTACCTTCACCCAACGTGCTCGTCGCCTCCACGGTTCCATCATGCGCGAGCACCGCCTGTCGCGCAATCGCCAATCCGAGCCCGGTGCCCCCCGGCTTGTGCGTCACGTACGGCTCCCAGATACGAACCAGCTCAGCCGCGGGTATACCGGATCCGTTATCGGCTATGTCGATAGCGACAGCATCTTTGTCCCGCAGGCGCGCGCGGGATGCAGTGATGTCGATGCGTCCGCTGCCGTTACACGCATCCACCGCGTTCAACACTACGTTGGATATTGCGCCGGCCAGCGCGTCATGGTGCCCAAACACGCGGGGCAAATCGTCGGGCGCCGAGGCGTTGACAGTGATTCCATCTGAAACTGCTGCGGACCCTGAATACCTCACGAGCTCGCTTACGTCTACTTCCGCCGCTGGCCCTTCGGGCAGCTTACCAAACTCCGCAAACGCGCGAGCGATTCGCTCGAGCCTCGCAGATTCAACGGCAAGTACTTCGACAGTGTCGCGAAGCGCTGGCGGCGTATCCCGGCGGAGTCGGTCGATCGCGAATCGAATTGGTGTGAGCGGATTCTTGAGCTCGTGAGCAACCCTCCGTGCGCTCTCACGATACGCGTTGAGTCTCTCCGCCTCGGCTGCCCGTTTCCGGCCGATCTCGATTGCCTGCGCCATCTCGCGCATTCGGTCGCGCAAGGTGGCAAACTCGGGTGCACCTCGAGCGACCAGGGCGTTTCGCGGCGGTAGGCTTTCGCCTCGTCCGACCATTTCGGTCCAGCCGACGATTTCCACGAGTGGCCGGCTCAGCTGCCTGCTGAGGTGTCCGGCTGCGCGCCACGCCGCGATTGCGAACAGGACAAGGCCGAGCAGAGCGACCACGGTGACGATGCGGATGGAACGGCCGGCGAGAAAGCTGAACCGGCGCGCCTGCTCGAGAGAAGTTCTCAATTCGCGCTCGTGCGCGTCGATTGCGCCGCGCTGCGAGGAGGTCAGCGGTGCCGCGCGGGCAGCGGCGATTGCGCGTTCTCCCGTGGTTGCCACGCTCTCCCACGCCGTTCGCCCGCCAACGAGAGAGATAGTGCTTCTCATCGTTCCTCCCCAGAGAATCGTGAGGAGAGCAGCGGGTACGATTGCAAAAAGGGAGAGGATGACGATGAGTCGCGTCCGGTAGCGCAGTTGATTCATCGGCATTCGGTTATAAATTACATGGGTTAGCGCGACTTCGAGGATTCGGGGGCTTAGCGTGTCACGAGTGACACAGCGGCCCGACTTGACCTGAAGACGCGTTCCCCGGGGCACGATGCCGCGGGATCACATCCGGCTCGCAACAATCGTCGCGCAGAATGCGCGGCCAGCGACCGCGTACTACACACAACATTCAATGCCATTTCGTCCATCCCGGATCGCGCCCTCAGCGCCGCGACGTCCGGTCGCCCCGATCCACAGAGGGCCGCAGGCAATGCCCCAGCAGCAGAACCTGGGAACCCACACGATTCACCACGCACCAAATGCAGCACTTCTCATCGACTTCGACAACGTCACGATGGGAATTCGGTCGGACCTCCAGGTGGAGCTCAAGAACCTCCTCTCCTCTGACATCATCAAGGGAAAGGTTTCAGTCCAGCGAGCCTACGCAGACTGGAGACGTTACCCGCAGTACATCGTGCCGCTTGCCGAATCATCGATCGACATGATCATGGCGCCGGCCTACGGATCCGCGAAGAAGAACGCCACGGACATTCGTCTCGCGATCGATGCGCTCGAGCTCGTGTTCGTCCGCCCGGAGATTGGAACGTTCATTCTGCTTTCCGGCGACTCCGATTTCTCGAGCCTCGTCATCAAGCTGAAAGAGTACGGTAAGTACGTGATCGGCGTCGGCATCCGCGAGTCTTCGAGCGACCTGCTCGTGATGAACTGCGACGAGTACTACTCATACAACGCGCTCGCCGGGCTGGTGAAGAACAGCGACGAAGAAATCGTCAAGCACGATCCGTGGGAGCTTGTTACAGAAGCGATCCAGCGGATGAAGCGTAACGGCGACGTCATGCGCGCCGATCGCCTCAAGCAGGTGATGCAGCAGATCGACAGCTCGTTCGATGAGAAGGATGTGGGCAAGTCGAAGTTCTCGCTGTTCGTGACCGAGGCGGCCAAACGCGGATTGTTGTCACTCACGAAACTCGAAAACGGCCAGCTCGAAGTGGACGCTCCACGCGATGCGGCGAGCGCCACCGGCGATGCAGTTGATATCCCGCTCGCAACGGCGTCGTCTGGGACGTCCGTCGGCGAAACCACCCAGCCAGTTGATGCCGAAGAGGTACCCGAGCGTGTGCGACGCGGACGTCGTGGCGCACGAGGAAGAGATCGCGAGGATCGCGTTCCGCGCGGCGCACGGCTTGAGGCAGCAGCCAGCGCAGCCGCATCAGAACAGCCGCCAGTACAACAGAGCGAAGCGGAACCGACAACAGTTCCCCCGGCTTCGCGGCCTGCACCTGTCATCGAGACGCGTGCGTCTTCCGCTGCGTCCGAAATCGGATCTGCTGGTATCAGGCTGACTCGCGACGAGGCGTTCGACCTCGTCAAACGTGCTGTCGCATCGGTTGTAAAGGGCGAAGCTGCGGCACCAGCAACTGCGGTACGCACGGCCGCCAGAAGCCTTCTCGGACGCGATAGCGAAAGCCTGAACGAGAGAAACTTCCTTCGAATTCTGCACGACGCGCATGACGGCGACATCATCGATCTCCGGCGTCGCGGAAGTGATTTCGAAGTTGCATCCGCTGTTGCGGCGGCACCCGTGGATCGCCAGCTCGAAGCGGCGGCAACGGCAAACGCGCCGGCTCCAAAGGCGGTTGTACCAGTGCAACGCGGAATGGGTGCGCGAGGAATTGGACGCGGTCCAATGAGTGGAAAGGGCGAGATGCCCGCGCATCTTTTGAATCTTGGTGCCGTGGGTGTCAGGCCCGCTGCAGCTTCAGCAGCGCCTGCGCCTGCTGTTGCGACAGTTCCGGGCGCCGAACAGCTGGTTCTGTCAGCCGAAGAGCCAAAGCCAGCGACCGCAGCGAAGACCGCTCGCAAGCGCGCTGGAACCGCGAAGAAGGCTGCGAAATCCGCAGCACCTTCATCCGCCGCAGCAAAGCGGCCCGCTCGCGGGGCGCGCAAGAAAACGGCGGCGAAGACAGCTGCCAATTCAGACTCCGAAAGCTGATCGTATGGCCCGCGCGGTAACACGCGCGGGCCGTGCTTCCAGATGGGTAGAATTTTACCGCGCGATTTCTACAATCGCGAAACAGAAATAGTCGCCCGGGAATTGCTCGGATCAGTTCTCGAATGTCGCACCGGGAATGGAATTGCCAGCGGGATGATCGTCGAAACCGAAGCCTACATCGGTGAGCACGATGCAGCCTGCCATGCGGCCGCGGGAAGAACAAATCGCACCGCTCCGCTCTATGGTCCACCAGGAATTTCGTACGTCTACTTTATCTACGGTGTTCACTGGTGCGTCAACGCAGTGACACGAGAAGAAGGATTACCCAGTGCGGTTCTCATCCGCGCTCTCCAGCCGCTCAGCGGCATTCGGCGGATGAAAGATCGAAGGGGCGAGCCGACGCGCGACACGAACCTCACCAATGGCCCTGGCAAGCTCTGTGAGGCGCTCGGCATCACTGGTGCGATGAACGGGCTCGCCCTGCAGAGGAAGCCGCTCGTGATACGCGAGGGGCCGCGCATCACGAGCGACGAGATTATCACGACGCCGCGCATCGGCATAACGCGAGCGGTCGATTGGCCACTGCGTTACATCATCCGGGACAACGAATATGTCTCGCGATTCTCGCGCGCGCGGAGTCAGCGCGCGGGAATCAGGCCTGCCTAATGAAGGCCTTCTCTCGAGGTGCCAAAATTGTAACGCACGCCGCCCTCGAAAAATCCGAGCGCGCTGTTGTTCAGGAGAAAATCCGAGCTGCTCGGTGAAACGGAAGCCTGACCGAAAATCGCGAGCTTGTGAAATTGCATCTGCAGGCCGGCCATCCCAAGAAGCCCGGACTGACTGCTGCGCTCTCGAATGCGTTGCGAGACTGCCGCGTCCAAACTGGTCTCGGACGAACCCATCACTGGCGTGGCATCACCAATGACGCTGACCATCAGTCCAAGTCCCGCGTAAGGACGAAGCCGTCCGAACGACCACGGAAAAGCGAGAGCAGCAAAGCCGACTCGTCTCAGCTTGTGCACATTCACCGAGCGAAAACCGCCCGATGCGCCGGGATCGAGGACCGCGGAAATCGCGGAGACATTCGATTCGTCGCCAGAAACGTAGAGCCCTCCACGCGTTCGCGTGATGAGCCATTCCAGGCCATAGGTTGCAGTGGACTGACTGCTGCCTAGCGTCGGAGAGTAGGTCGACACTCCGGCCTTTGCTCCCCAGAACCACGAGTCATCGAAGTCGCGCGGCCTTTGAGCTGAGGCCGAAACGGGCGCGAGCGTCGCTGCTGCTGTCGTGATCGCAACGACGAACAAACTTGTCTTTCTCATTGTAACAATGCCCCTGCCGGGAGCGTCGATCTACCGGCCGTTGGTGCGACCGGGGAAAGTCACACGATTCTCAGATTATTCCGAGCTTCCTGCCGACGGTCTTGAAAGCGGTGATCGCTTCGTCGATATCGTCGCGCGAATGTGCCGCACTGAGCTGGCAACGAACCCGCGCCTGGCCCTGCGGTACAACCGGAAACCCGAATCCCGTAACAAAGACGCCTTCCTCCAGCAACATGTCACTCATCTGGATGGCCGTCGCGGTTTCGCCCACTATGATAGGAATAATCGGAGTCTCGCCGGGTAGTGGCTTGAATCCCGCCTCGGTGATTTGCCCGCGGAAATAGAGCGCGTTGTCGCGCAGCTTCTTGACGCGATCCGGACGCGCAGTGAGAAATTCTATTGCAGCGAGTGAGCTAGCTGCCACTGTAGGCGGCAGCGCGTTTGAGAAAAGCTGCGGGCGCGACCGCTGTGTGAGCATGTCGCACAGTGATGCAGGACCAGCGACGAACCCGCCCGCCGCGCCGCCAAGGGCCTTTCCAAGTGTCGATGTGATCACATCGACTTCTCCGAGCACTCCATAATGTTCGGCGGTGCCTCTGCCGTTTTCGCCAAGCACACCCGTCGCGTGTGAGTCGTCCATGACGACGACCGCGTCGTACTTACGCGCAATCTCCAGAATGTCAGGCAGCTTGGCGATGCTCCCCTCCATCGAGAAGATCCCGTCCGTCCAGATGATTCTGCGTTTTGCGTCACGCGCTGTTTCGAGCTTCGCGGTCAGATCGGACATATCCGAGTGCGCGTAAACTCCGGTCGTGCATTTGGTGATCGCCTTTGCCAGGCGCAACGAGTCGATGATCGACGCATGGTTCAACGCGTCGGACACAACGAAGTCTCCCTGCTCGACTATGGTCGCCGTGAATCCTTCGTTGGCGTTCCAGGCCGACACGTACGAAAGCGATGCCTCGGTGCCAGCAAGCCGCGCGATCGCCGACTCGAGCTCGCGATGAACGGTGAAGGTTCCGCAGATAAACCGCACGCTGCCGGTGCCAGCGCCATATCTGTTGAGGCCGTCCACTCCAGCCTGAATCACTTCCGGTTCCGAACACAGGCCGAGATAGTTGTTGGAAGAGAGGATCAGGACTTCGCCCCGGCCCTCCATCGTCACTCGCGATGATTGCGGAGAATCGAGATAGTTCAGGCGCTTGTAGACCTTGTCGGCTTTTAGCTGATCGATGGAACGCCTGAGGTCAGCATCGAAATTTGTGTTGAGTGCCACGTCTTCCCCTTTTTACGCGATTTCGAAAATGACTTTACCAGCATCGCCTGACTTGATGGCAGCGATCGCCGCATCGAACTCCGACATTGGAAAACGATGGGTGATGACCGGTTCCGGATTGAACACGCCCGCTTTCAGGAAGCGTGTCATCTGATGCCAGGTGTCGTACATCCGCCTGCCAACCACTCCGTAGATCGTGATTCCCTTGAAGATTACTTCTTTCGGGAGATCGATCTCGATCGGTTTCGATGGTATGCCGAGCATTTGTACTCTGCCGCCCACCCTGACGAGTGCGAATGCCTGGTGAATGGCGGACGGAACGCCCGACATTTCGAGGACGACATCGACGCCAAGCCCGTCGGTCGAACGCTTGACCGCTCCTTCTGCTTCGGCGGGCGTCACGACGTCGTGGGCGCCCATCTGCTTCGCGAGCGCTAGCCGTTTTGGATTGACGTCCGATGCGATGATGCGTGATGCACCCGCCGCTTTGCAGATCCCAACAGCAAAAATTCCGATTGGGCCGCAGCCGGTGATGAGCACCGTCGCGCCTGGGATCTCCGCGGTCAATGCCGTATGAAAAGCATTTCCCATCGGATCGTGTATTCCGCCGATGTCGTAGCTTATCGCGTCATCGAGGTGCCATACGTTGGTTGCGGGCATCGCGATGAACTCCGCAAAGCAACCATCGCGATCGACGCCGATGATCTTTGTGTACGGGCACACGTGGGCGTTGCCGGTGCGGCACAACAGGCAGCGTCCATCGACGATATGACCCTCCGCAGTAACTCTGTCACCCTCCTGAACATCGGTGACAAGACGCCCCACCTGCATCACCTCGCCGGCAAATTCATGTCCCACGACGAAGGGAGGTTTGCACCGCCCGCTCGCCCACGCGTCCCAGTCGTAGATGTGCACGTCGGTGCCGCACACGCCCGCGCGCATGACGCGAATCAGAACTTCATCGTCTCGGATACGTGGTTCCGGGACGTCGCGCATCGCAAAGCCGGGTCCCGCTGATTCCTTCACAAGAGCTTTCACTCTGACCTTTACCCCGAATTATTGTGTCGTGCGCGCGCCACGTAATCACCAGCCCTGCGCGCGCTGATAAGCTGACATGCACTGCCGCAGTTTGGAAGTATGCAATCACGCGCGAAGCGTGACGCACCTGCGCGTGATCGTGTTCTGCTTGAAATGACCCGCGTCACAAATCGTAAAAAACTCATTGCGCCTCATTTCTGTTGCTTCTATATTCGCGCGTGGTTACGAAAGCATAGTTGCATCGTGCATTAGTAATCACGCGTGCCGACTCGGACGCAATGAAGCAGTCGTCGGTTCCACCGGGGAGCGGCGAGAGATCAACTCCATCACGGAGCGATAACATGGCAGCAGCAAAAAAGGGTGGACGCAAGGCAGCAAAGAAGGGCGGCGCGAAGAAAGGCGGCGCAAAGAAGGCTGGTGCAAGGAAGGGCGGCGCAAAGAAGGCCGCAAAGAAGGGTGGACGTAAGGCCGCGAAGAAGGGCGGCGCAAAGAAGGGCGCGAAGAAAGCAGCAAAGCGCCGCTAGCAGTCTGCCGGCTTAGCTGGTAGAACTGAGTCGCAAGAAAGCCGGCCCGTGAGCCGGCTTTCTTGTTATCTGGAATATCGTGCACTCGCAAGATCGACTATCCAGTTGATGAGCTCATCGTAATTCTTGCCCTCCTTCGCCGACGCC
>JANYKY010000355.1 GCA_025357975.1 Gemmatimonadaceae bacterium | reverse complement strand
CGTTTCCGGCCGACACAGTATTCGTAAAAGCAATGAAGGGATCGTTCGACGCGGTGATAGCTCCGTATCACGATGTCGGAATGACAGCGATCAAGGTCGCATCTTTTGGAGGCGCAGTTAACGTGACTCTCGGACTTCCATTTCCGAGAACCTCACCGGATCACGGCACCGCTCTGGATATTGCCGGCCAGGGCATCGCCGACCCGTCGAGTTTTATAGAGGCGCTGCTTCTGTGCCGGCGTCTTGCTGCTCTCGCTCGGTCGAGCGACGGTCGCCCAGTGCATGAAGGTCTACCGCCAGCGTATCGATCTTCCGTCCGTCCATCGCCCTCACAGTAAAAATCGCACCGCCGGCCATCACTCTGTCCGCCGGCTGAGGTAATCGCCCTAGCACGCCAAAAACGAAACCGCCAATGGTCGTTGCTTCTTCGTCGGGGATGGTGAGTCCAAACCGGTCATTCAACTCTCCTACGTTGGTGCCCCCAGAAATCAGGGTTTCGCCTGGCCGGGTCTGAATTGGTTCTTCCTGGTCTTCAGACGTGTCGTACTCATCGAGAATTTCGCCGACTATCTCCTCGAGCAGGTCTTCCATCGTGATTATCCCCGCGGTCCCGCCGTACTCATCACCGACGACGGCCATATGCTCCTTGAGCCGCTTGAAATCCGCCAGAACGTGCTCTACTTCGCGTGAACCCGGAATGACGTGCACCGGCCGAATCAGCTCGCGCAACGAGAATCGCGAGGACGAATCGCCCATGTCGTGATCTGCACGGTCGATATGCGAGCCGCCGCCGGCCGCAGTGATCAAAATCCTCAGCAGATCCTTCGTGAGAATCAAGCCGATGATGTTGTCGATCGACTCTTCGTAAACGGGATATCGGGAGAAGTTGCTGTCCTCGACAGTGTGCAGAACATCTGTCAGCGTCGCGGTCACATCGAGCGCGATAATTTCCGTACGGGGCGTCATGACCTCGCGCGCGGTTTTCTCCGAGAATTCGAAAACGGCGTCGAGGAGGTCAGCATCACTCGATTGAATCGCGCCACCTTCCTGGGCCTGCTCAACGAGCAACCGGAGCTCTTCGGGAGAATGGACGCTTTCGTCCTGCCCCGCAGCTGGCTGTCCCATCAACCGAAGAAGCGCATTGGCCGAGCGATAAAGAACCCAGATGAATGGGCTCATCACCCAGGCGAAGAGAAGCAGTGGGGGAGCGAGAAACTTCGCCACACGCTCGGGATTGTTGAGCGCGGCCGCCTTCGGAGTCAACTCGCCAAGAACGACGTGCAGATAGGTGAGAACGGTGTATGCAATGATGCCGGCGATCGTAACGCGAACGGACATCTCGATGGCGAAAGGCAATCCAACCAGCAAGCCTTCGAAGATGCGCGCGAGCGTGCTCTCGGCGATCCAGCCGAGTGCGAGGCTGGCCAGTGTGACTCCAAGCTGGCTGGCGGAGAGCACGCGGGAGATATTTGAGCTTGCCCTGAGAGCGATACGAGCCAGCCGGTCGCCGCTTCGGACCATTGCCTCGAGACGAGTACGCCTCGACCGTACGAGTGCAAACTCGGCCGCTACAAAGAAACCGTTCATGAGAACGAGAGCCAAGATGGCCAGCAACCGGATTGTCACGACTCAAAAATATCACAATTCGTCTGGCCGGGACGGGTTTGCGGCGCTTGCCACACCGTGAGCCACACGCACGATCACCACGATCACGAGCATTCGCATTTGCCTGGTGAGGGCGCACTTCACAGTCATGCCGCGCATGCATCGGTAAAGAGCCTTCGGATTGCGCTCGCCCTCACAGCGGCACTTCTCGTCGTCGAGATCGTCGGCGGCGTAGTCTCGAATTCAATCGCGCTGCTCGCCGATGCGGGTCACATGTTCACGGATGTGGCGGCGCTCGGATTGTCGCTTTTTGTCGCGTGGTTCAGCCGCCAGCCACCGACACAGCAAAAAAGTTTTGGATACCTGCGATGGGAGATACTCGCGGCATTTCTAAATGGCGCAGCGCTACTGTTGATCTCCGCTGCGATTATCGTCGAGTCGGTGCTTCGCCTGAGATCACCGCAACCAGTTCAGGGCGGATTGATGCTTGGGGTGGCGGTAGCGGGGCTTTGCCTGAACATGATCAGCGCGAGGATTCTGCATCCTTCATCGCAGTCGAACATGAACGTGCGAGGTGCATACCTGCACGTTCTCGGAGACCTGCTGGCGTCAGTCGGAACGGTCGTCGCGGCGGTGCTGATTCGTTATACGGGATGGTTGCTGGCAGATCCCCTTGCATCATTCATAACCACTGCGTTGATCATGCGTGGAGCGTGGGCTCTCGTTCGCGAGTCGGTGGATATACTCCTTGAAGCGGCTCCCAAGCACATCGATCTCGCGGCCGTTCGCGCACAGCTCGAGGCCATACCTGGAATCGAGGCTGTGCATGACTTGCATGTGTGGTCCGTCACGCCGCGAATGATCGCGATGAGTGCTCATGCCATCTGCCGAAATGCGGATACGCAGCAGCACGTGCTCGAGCACATCCACGACGCGATGTCTCTGTTTGGAATAGGGCACATTACAGTGCAGCTCGAGCAGAGTGAAATGTCTGAAAGGGAAAGCCACGTGCACGCGTGATTTCCGGCAGTCTCGGTCGTCTGTAGTACGATGCCGAGAATCGATCCGTTACTGACCGCAATGCTCTCCAATCGCGCCGACGCTGTTCGCTTGAGTGACGGCGATATCGCGCACCTGGTCAAGGCTGGCGCGCAGCACCCCTTGACGCGGCAACCGCTTGCTGACGGTCAACTGCTCGTACTCCTCCGCGAGATGGCCCCTGCAGAAGTTGGCCCGTCACTCGGCGGCATCGATCCGGTGGAATTCGTTTATGCGAATGGCGAAGGGCGCTTCGTCACGCGTGTGGTGCGCCATGATGGAACACTCAAGGCGACGGTGAGTGCCGAGGTGGCCAATGGAAACGGATCTCACAAGGTTATTGCTGCAGCAATTGCACCGGCGAGTGTTCCGGTGCCGCCGATTTCAAACGGGGCTGCTGCATCGGCGCCTGCATCGGCTCACGCGAACGCACCTGTAGCCGCGTCCCTGAATGCACCCGTCGCGGCGCGTCCAGCACTGGATGCCTCTGCCAGAAGTGAAATCGACACGCTGCTCCGCCATCTCGTGGCAGAAGAAGGTTCCGATCTTCATCTCAGGGTAGGCGAGCCGCCGCTGATCCGGCTTCACGGCGAGCTCAAGCGTCTCGAAGACCGGCCTCGGCTCGTGTCATCGCTCGTCGAGGCAATGCTTGCCGCGATCATGCCTGATCGGAACTACACAGAATATCGCGACACCAACGACACGGACTTCGCGTACGAAATCGATGGTCTTGCACGGTTTCGCGCGAACGCGTTCCGCGATCATCACGGAGCCGGTGGTGTGTTCCGCGTTATTCCGGCCAAGGTCGCGACGGTCGAGGAGCTCGGGATAACTCCCGAGGTGCAGAAGCTCTGTTTTCTCACAAAGGGTCTCATCCTCATCACCGGTCCAACAGGCTCCGGAAAATCGACGACCCTCGGCGGATTGATCGATCTCGTGAATCGGTCGCGTAACGATCACGTGATCACGATCGAAGATCCAATCGAGTTTGTGCACGTCAACAAGAAGTGCGTGATTACACAACGTCAGGTGGGACTTCACACGGGATCGTTCAAGCACGCATTGCGCGCGGCGTTACGCGAGGATCCCGACGTCGTTCTCATCGGCGAGCTGCGCGACCTCGAGACGATTTCGATTGCCATCGAGACCGCGGAAACCGGGCATCTCGTGTTCGGCACGCTGCACACGACGACTGCGGTTGGCACTATCGACCGCATCATCGACCAGTTTCCGGCCGATCGCCAGGAACAGATTCGAGTGATGCTCGCCGATTCGCTGAAGGGCGTGATATCGCAGACGCTGTGCAAGAGAATTGGCGGGGGTCGTGTGGCGGCACGCGAAATCCTGCTCACGATTCCGGCCGTCTCGAATCTCATCAGGGAAGGGAAGGCGTTCCAAATCCCGTCGGTGATGCAGACGTCGCGGAAGCTTGGCATGATTCAGCTTGGCGATGTGTTGATCGATCTGGTGGATCAAGGATTGGTGGAGCCGCAGGAAGCCTACATGAAGGCCACTGACAAAAACGCTTTCATGGCGATGCTCAAGACGCGCGGGCTCGAACTGCTTCCCATGAGTGCCTGACGCGAAACGTCCGGGGTACAAATGGCATAGCTGGATGGGTTAACTTTGAAAGCTATGCAAAAACCGCAGGACATCCGAAATATCGCCATCATCGCGCACGTTGATCATGGCAAAACCACACTAGTCGATAAAATGCTCCGGCAGGCCGGAGCTTTCCGCGAAAATCAGGTTGTGATGGAGCGCGTCATGGACTCGAACCCACGCGAGCGTGAGCGCGGAATCACGATTCTCGCGAAGAATACTTCCATTCGCTGGCACGGCACGAAGATCAACATCATCGACACGCCCGGCCACTCGGATTTCGGCGGCGAGGTGGAGCGGACGCTTCGCATGGTCAACGGAGTATTGCTTGTAGTTGACGCGTTCGATGGCCCAATGCCGCAGACGCGTTTTGTGCTGCGCAAGGCGCTCGAGCTCGGTCGCACTCCAATCGTGGTGATCAACAAGATCGACAGGCCTGGTGCTGACCCGATGCGCGTTCATGATGAAGTGCTCGATCTTTTCATCGAGCTCGAGGCAGACGAGGCCCAGCTGAATGCTGCCGTCGTTTACGCATCCGCGCGCGAGGGCGTTGCGACGATGGATATGGATGTGACGCCTGTTGACCTGACGCCGCTGTTTCAGGCAATCGTCGATCACGTTCCGCCGCCGCCGACTGACGCGAGCGGATCATTCCAGATGCTCGTATCGACTATCGATTATTCCCCGTACCTGGGCCGCCTGGGCATCGGGCGAATAGAGCGGGGCACAGTGAACGTTGGGCAGCAGGTCACTTTGCTTCCTCTCGATCCTGCGATGAAGGTCGAGCAGGCCAAGGTGACGAAGCTCTTTGGTTACGAGGGCCTCGAACGCATTGAGCTCGAGACCGCTGCTGCCGGTGAGATCGTAGCGCTGGCCGGCCTCGAGCTCGTGGAGATTGGGCTGACGGTCACGAACCTTGAAAATCCTGAGCGTCTCGCCGGAATTTCCGTCGAGGAGCCGACGATTTCCGTGGACTTCCTTGTCAATAACTCACCATTTGCCGGCAAAGAGGGGAAGTTTGTCACCTCTCGCCAGATCCGGGAGCGCCTTTACAAGGAGCTCGAACGGAACGTCGCGCTGAGGGTGGAGGATACTGATGCCACAGACACGTGGACGGTGTCGGGCAGAGGGGAGTTGCATCTTACGATTCTGATGGAGACGATGAGGCGGGAGGGGTTCGAGTTCCAGGTCTCGCGTCCGCGGGTGATCACCCGTGTTGGCGCAGATGGGGAACGTCTGGAACCGTACGAAGAACTTGCGATCGACGTCCCTGAAGAATTCCTTGGCGCAGTGATCGAGAAGCTTGGTCCGCGTCGGGCGGAGATGCTGGAGATGAAGAATCCTGGGCAGGGAATGGTACGTCTTTTATACAGGATTCCTGCACGCGGCTTGTTTGGATATAGGTCGGAGTTCATGACCGACACGCGCGGCACGGGAATCATGCATCATCGTTTTCTCGATTATGGTGGATGGGCAGGGCCGCTGGCGGGGCGTATGCGGGGAACGTTGGTATCGATGGAGCCGGGTGTGATTGTTGCATTCGCCCTCGCGAATCTGGCGGAGCGTGCAACTTTATTTGTGTCGCCGGGTGACCGGGTTTATGAGGGGATGCTGGTTGGGGAGAATTCGCGGCCTGGCGACATGGACGTGAATCCGACGAAGGAAAAAAAGCTGACGAACATGCGGAGCAAGTCCACCGACGATAACATCCAGCTCGAGACTCCGCGGGAGTTGACGCTGGAAAGTGCGTTGGAGTATATCGAAGAGGACGAGCTCATCGAGATTACGCCTCAGTCGATTCGTCTGAGGAAGCGGTTTTTGAGCGCGAATGATCGAAAGAAGCTGTCTCGCGAATCGAAGCGTGAGCGGGCGCTTCTCTAACCCGGAGGAAGGTGATTGCATGTTGGACACGTTCGAGTCGCCGGTATTTGATTTCGCGAACGAGGGCGACGCGAGGATGCGGGGCGCGGCTGTAAGTGCTTATTCGGCCGCGGGTCCGACGGACAGTGACGATCCCGAAGACGAGATCATCGAAGACGATCTCGACGATGACGAAGATGATGACGAAGATGATGACGATCTCGACGAGCTGGGATTCGATGATGATGATGATGAAGACGACGATGATGACGATCTGGATGACGATGAGGATGACGACGACGAGGATGATGATGACCTCGACGACGATGATCTTGATGACGACCTGATCGATCTCGACGACGAGTTCGACACTGACGCCGAGGATAAGCACAAGCCGCCTGGGCATCTGCGGCGCGAGGACTGAAGGCTTGTCGCAACTGGGACGCCGCCGGACTGGTTCGGCGGCGTCTTGTTTAAGGCCAGAGCTTTCCTGCAGGCGGTGATCGCCCCAATTTGCAGTCTATGAAACTTTCATTTTTTGCCGCTCTTGCCGCTTCGCTGGTCGTCGCGGGCCATCGTGCCGAGGCGCAGGGACAGGATCACTTCGTTGTGGGTTTTTCCGGCGGGGTGTTGATTCCTTCGGGTATCGGAGCGGACAATCACAAGGTTGGTCCGAACGGCTCAGTCATGCTTGGCGTGGGCGGGATTGATTCGCCATTTGGGTTGCGTTTCGATGCGTCGTATGGCGCTCTTGGGAGCAAGACTGGCACGGGAACGCTTGGTCTTGGTGCGGCGCGCGTAACGAACTTCAATGGGAATGTTCTTTTCACTCTTCTGGGACAGAGCAGGAAGCTTTATTTCGTCGGTGGAGCGGGCAGTTATAGCTATAATCCCGAGGCGCGCGGCATCAAGACGACGACGGATCTTGCTGTGAATGCCGGACTTGGCCTCTGGCTTCCGGCGGTCAATGGTTTTGTCGAGGCGCGATGGTTCAATCTTTTTCGTGCGTTGCCTGATCCAGTGACTGGTTTGCGCGGAAAGGCTTCGCTGCGGCTTTATCCGATCAGTTTTGGGTTGATGTTCTAGGCGGAGAGGGTGCGGGGCGGCGCGATTGACTCGACTTTCGGGGCCCGATAACTTGCAGGACTCTCTTGCACACTTTGTGTGGTGTGGAGGGGGCCATTAGCTCAGGTGGTTAGAGCGCACGCCTGATAAGCGTGAGGTCCGAGGTTCAACTCCTCGATGGCCCATTGATCCAACTCATTGCCCCGTATTGGCTTATGGCTGATACGGGTTTTGTGTTTCGCGATGAGGTGTCCGTTACTGGTGTTCGTTGTTTCATTTTTCCCCCGCCGCTCGCACGTTGCGCCTGTTCGCAATTGCTTCTCGCTGGACTTCGATTTCCGGCTGCTGATAGACGCTTACTATGGTGTTGGGATCCTTCCAACCACCAAGGTGAGCAAGATCGCGGAGGTTCGTACCCTTCATCTCGGATGCAAACTTTCTCCGAACCGAATGGAACCCCGTACCTGCGATGTGTTCGATTTCGGCGAGCGTTTCCGCATGCCTCCACCATTTGCTGGCTGTCTCTCTCCGAACCGGAACGGACGGCGTGTTATCGGCAAGGAATACCCATCGGTCTCCGATAGCGCCCTGAGTTTTCCTCAGAGCCAGCAAAGCGCTTACCGCATTGTCCGACAACGGCGTGTCGTGCTCAAAGTTGATCTTGTCGGCCTCTGCTCTCCATTTGACCACCTTGCGGTCTAGATCAACGTCCG
>JANYKY010000408.1 GCA_025357975.1 Gemmatimonadaceae bacterium | reverse complement strand
GATTTCTGGCTCAATCACTTCAACATCTTCGCGCAGAAGGGTGCGCCCGAGGTTTATTACCTCGCCGACTACGAGCGCGATGTAATTCGTCCGCGCGCGCTCGGAAAGTTTCGCGATCTGCTCGAAGCGGTCGCGAAAAGTCCGGCGATGCTTTTCTATCTCGACAATGCGCGAAGCATGGCCGACAGCACGCGGCCCCGCCTCGCCAGCTACAATCAAAATCTAAGACGCGGCGCTGGAGCACTCGGCGGTCTTGGCGGCATCAGGCGCCGGCCGAATGGCAATGTACCGATGCCAGGACGGGGCAACATTGGCGGAATTTTCCGGGGCGATGGGAGACTGCCTGGGCAGGGTGAGTCGCAGGGCCAGATGGACTCGGCGCGACCAAACCAGATTCCTCCGCGAGTCAAGAAAGCGCAGGCCGGCGGCCTCAATGAAAACTATGGCCGCGAATTGCTCGAGCTTCACACTCTCGGCGTGGATGGCGGATACACTCAGCAGGACGTCATAAACGTTGCGCGCGCATTGACTGGCTGGACGATCAAGCCTCCGGCAACTGGCGGCGGATTCGTATTTCGGCCGGAGATGCACGACGCCGGCGAAAAGATGGTCCTTGGACATAAGCTCGCTGCGGGCCGTGGAATCGAAGACGGCGAAGATGTTCTTGACATCGTGTCGCGCAGCCCGGCGACCGCGCATTTCATCGCCACGAAACTCGTGCGTCACTTTGTATCGGATAATCCGCCGCAGGCACTGGTGGATCAGGCCGCCCGGGTGTTCTTGAAAACCGATGGCGACATTCGCGAAGTGGTTCGGACTATCATCACTTCGAACGAGTTCTTTTCGCAGCAGGCGTTTCGCAGCAAAGTGAAGTCTCCGTTCGAAGTCGTCGTCAGCGCGATGCGCGCGATGGGTGCCGAGGCGGACAGCACACCTCGCACAGCTCAGGCGATTGCGTACCTCGGCGAACCTATCTACGGACACCAGGCGCCGGACGGTTATCCCGACACTGGCGATGCATGGATGAATGCCGGCGCGATTCTCAATCGAATCAATTTTGGAATGTCTGCGGCGGCAAACAGAATTCCGGGCGCTCATGTCAACGCGATACCGGGATTGGATACGCTCGTTGCAGCGCCGCGCGCGAAGCAGGTCGATGCGGTTGTTTCACTGATGCTCGGTGGATCGATCTCGCCTGACACGCGTGCAATTCTGATGTCGGGCGAAAATCCGATGCTCGCTGGCGCTGCAGCGAGTGTCGCGAAGCCAGCTGCGGAAATGGCTTCGCAGAGCACAGATGATATGGCAATGCAGCAACAGGCAGGAGGCCGCCAGGCGAGGGGGGAACAGGGCGGCAAGGAAGCAAAACTGCTTGGAAACCCGCGTACGAACCCACTCAATCCGCGTGGGGCACCTCCACAACTCAACGGAATCGCACAAGTCGTCGGGCTGGCACTCGGATCACCCGAGTTTCAGCGCCACTAAGCGAAGAGGTCTTCTATATGGAACGCAGAGTATTTGTTAAGTCCGGGGCACTGGCCCTGGTGACCATGGGACTCAGTCCCAGCTTTCTCCGTCGCACCGCGTTCGGCGCCCAGATGCTCGAAGTTCCGAAAGGCAAGACATTGATCTGCCTCTTTCAGCGCGGGGCGGCGGACGCTCTCAACATCGTTGTTCCTCACGGCGACAAGTCGTACTACGGCCTGAGACCATCGATTGCGATTCCGCGCCCGTCTGGCTTGTCGAAGGCAATCTCAAAAGATGCGGCGATCGATCTCGACGGATTCTTTGGACTGCATCCGTCGCTTGCCCCATTCAAGCCACTCTACGACAGAGGCATGCTTGCGCCGGTTCACGCCGTTGGAAGTCCGAGCACGACGCGCTCGCACTTCGATGCGCAGGACTATATGGAGACAGGCACTCCGGATGTGAAAGGCACGCCGGATGGATGGCTCAATCGTTATCTGGCCGTGAAGGGAACGTGCGATGAGTGCAAGCTCACTCCGTTTCGTGCTGTTGCCCTCACGCAGCAGACTCCGCGAATCATGGAAGGCCCGAGCGAAGTAGTCGCGATGAACAGTCTCGACGAATTCACCGTTCGCGCGGCTGGATCGCAGGCTGACAGACTCGAGGCCCTCTATCGCACCGGTTCAGCCGATCTCGTGCACGGCACGGGCAGCGAAATGTTTGATGCTGTAAAAATGCTCAAAGCGGCGAACCCGCAGAAATATTTGCCGAGGAATGGGGCTGAGTACCCGAGATCGCAGTTTGGCCAGCGGTTGATGCAGATCGCGCAGCTCGTCAAGGCAGACGTTGGGATGGAGATCGCATTCGCGGATGTCGGCGGATGGGATACGCATGTCAATCAGGGCTCGACGAGCGGACAGCTTGCGGCGCGTCTCGATGATTTCTCGCAGTCGATCGCCGCGATGGTCACTGACCTCGGCGACAAGATGGGCGACGTCGTGATTCTCACGATGTCAGAGTTTGGCAGAATGGCGAAGGAAAATGGAAACCGAGGAACTGATCATGGGCACGCTGGTGCGCTATTCGTTATCGGTGGCGACGTTAAAGGCGGCAAGGTTCACGGCAAATGGCCTGGTCTCGCGAATGAGCAGCTCTATGAGGGTCGTGATCTCGCGTTAACTACTGATTTCCGTTCTGTATTCTCGGAAGTCACATCGAGACATCTTGGTGCGACAAAGCTCGACAAGATCTTTCCCGGGTTCAGCGCGCCGGCGAGTGGGTGGTTGGGCATCGTATAAGAGCAATCAGGTACGGCGACCGCCTCTTGTACGGCTGTCAGTACCTGAAACTGCGGTTACACGGATCAACTGCGTGGAACTGCCATCAGAGACAAAAACTGGAAGTGCCATCAGAGGCAAAACTTTGGCGTTGTTTGCTTCTGATCCGTAGCGCTTTTCTTTTTCTGAGCCGTGCTAAGCGTTTTTGACCTTAGTCCAAGGTCGGAAGCCACCTAGGATTCTGATGACCTGATCGTCGTTCAAAATTTGAAGATCTTGCCCAGCACCTTCCCGATCTTTTTTCCAAGATTGTCCGCCTGTCGCCCAATATCGCGACCAATATCGGGTTGATTTGGATCGGGCCACTCGGGTTGCACATCAGGTGGCCCGTGCTCAGTGCATTCCTGCCGCGGCCCGGTCCCCGGTTTGAAGTACGCAACCTGTCGCGCCGGACACCACTCGTTCGCGATCCACCCCGTTGTCGGATCGATAGTGATCGCTTCGGTCACGCCCGCCGGCGGATCCCATGCACTTGTAGCGACGGGCTCGCGCCAGCCGGTCGTGTAAAACTCTGCCCACGCCGGCGAAGCAAGTCGTCCACCTGATGCATCACCGCTGATCGAATGCGGATCGTCATATCCAAACCAGAACGCTGCAACAAGATTCGGTGTGTATCCGACAAACCACACATCGGTGCCGTTATTCGTCGTGCCCGTCTTGCCCGCGATCATTCCTTTCGCGCCATAATCGCGAACAGGACGCCCGGAGCCGTAGTCGACGACGGAGCGTAACATCGAAGTAAGCTCATATGCATCGGCCGGCGCGATCACACGCTCCAGTGGAACGGGGTCGCTGCTCCACAGCACTTCTCCGTCGCGCGATTCAACGCGCTTCACGAGACGCGGCGTCACCTTGAAGCCGCCGTTCGCAAATGGTGAATACGCGCGCACAAGCTCGATCGGAGTGACGTCGGCTGCACCGAGCGCGATGGCGGGAACATTGGGAATCGTGCTCTCGATTCCCATCCGGTGCGCGTTCTCGATGATTCTCTCCATGCCGACCATCTGGCTCACACGAACCGCGGCAACATTTGACGATTTCATCAGCGCGCGCCGAAACGTGATGAGCCCGATGTAATCGTTCTTGTAATTCGACGGTGACCAGACTTTACGGCCCTGTACGACTTCGACAGGCTCGTCCTCGACCTCTGACCCCGGCGAGTAACCGGCCTGCAGCGCGGTAACGTAGACAAAGGGCTTGAACGCCGAGCCGGGTTGGCGCCGGGCTTTCAGTGCGCGGTCGTAGTTGCCGCGTTCGTAGCGGCGGCCGCCGGTCAGTGCGCGAATGTCGCCATTGCGGGGGTCCATGCCTACCATCGCCCCCTGAATGATGTGACGCGTTCCGTTGAAGTATCCGCTCGACTCGTTCTGAATCGCCTGCGCCCTGCGAGCGACCGCTCTGTCGGCCGCGACCTGTGCTCTCGAGTCAAGTGTCGTATAAACGGTCAGATCGGCGGCGTCTTCATCGCTCTTGCTGAGCACTGAATCGGTCAGAGCTCGCACAGCATCGAGTGCGAATGAATCGGTGCGATCGTCCGGGCGCCATTCATCGCGAGCTATCCGCAGGGCGGTACCTTGAAGACCCGGAAGACGATTAGCAGATACAAATCTCTGCTGAACCATCAACGCGAGCACGAGATTGCGCCGAACGACAGCTTTGCGCGGATTGCGCCGCGGTGTATAGACAGACGGAGCCTTCGGAAGTGCAGCGAGCATCGCCGCTTCGGGCAACGTCAGCGTGTTGACGCTCTTGCCGAACAAGTCGCGGCTCGCTGCCTCGACTCCGTAAACACCATTCCCCATGTAGATCGCGTTCAAATAGAGCTGCAGAATCTGGTTCTTTGTGAGCGAGCGTTCCATCAGCCTTGCGACTCGCAGCTCGATCAACTTCTGCGGCAGCGAACGGTTCTTGTACATGTGAACGACGAAGCTGTTGCGCGCCGCCTGCATGGTGATGGTACTGAATCCTTCGCGGACTCCGCCTGCTCGAACGTTCCTTGCAGCGGCTCGAAGGAAACCGCGCCAGTCAACGCCGTTATGTTCGTAAAAGCGCCGGTCTTCCGTTGCCACAAAAGCCTGCCGCACAAACACAGGCACAGTCGAAATGGGTACATTCACCCGGCGGACGATGGCGAGCCGGCCCATCAGTATATTGTTCCGATCGTAGATCCTGCCGCCTTCATCGGGGTTGTACGTCTGGATCTGATGCGGGCTGGGACAGCCGGAATAGCCGCAGGTGGCAAGCCAGGAGTCGAGTGAAAAGACCCCTAGAATGCTTATTGCTAGTGCAATCTTCAGTACGATGTCGCGCCTGATCTCAATCTTTCTCATGCACCGTCAATCAATGGTCAACAAACTCAACGCAATCGCGCTGATCGCGATTCTATCCGCCTGCGCAACAAAGGCTGATAGCAAACCAGCCTCCAATTCTCCCAACGCCCCCACCGGCACCGCGGTTTCATCCACTGATACCTCCGCGCCCGCGACCAGTGCCAGTCAGTCGGCAGCTCCTGCGACGCCGCCCGGCCAATACAAGCTTTCCCCGGACGACTCCAGGCGTGTTCCCAACGAGCTCGGACACATTCCTGTCGTCGAATACCATCTTATCGTCAACCGGGACGCCCAGTATTCGCGCGATCGTGAACACTTCAAGCGTGATCTGGCAGACATCTATAGAAGAGGATATCGGCCGGTCACCATCTCGCAGCTTTTGGACCGGAAGATAGACCTGCCGAGGGGCCTGTCACCAATCGTCTTTGTTTTTGACGACGCCTCACCGAGCCAGTTCAGCTACATCGAGAACAATGGAAAGCTCGAAATCGATCCTAACAGCGGTATGGGAATCTGGCTCGCATTCAGGAAGACGCATCCCGATTGGGATAACCGGGCAGTGTTCTGCTTGCTGTCGGGTGCAGCGGCCGGACATAATTTCTTCGGCAATCATGGCATCGACGGGCAGAAGGACGAATGGCGTTTCAAGAAGGTGCAGTTCCTTCACGACCAGGGCTTCGAAGTCTGCAACCACACTCTCTGGCACGCCAACCTCGGCAAATATTCCGACGCGGTAGTTCAGGAGCAGATTGCTCGCGGACAACTCGCGATTGATTCGGCACTCCCGAATTTCAAGGTGCGCACGTTCGCGTTACCGCTCGGCGTGTGGCCAAAAAATCGTGCGCTCGCGAAGACCGGCTCATGGACCGATCCCAAGACACATCAGGTCACGCGCTATAACAACGAGGCTATCCTCGAAGTATCAGGCGGACCGACCAAGAGCCCGTACGATCCGACCTTCAATCCGCTCAGCATCACACGGATCGAGATGATCGGGAATCAGCTGACGCAGATTCTCGACAAGATTGACAAAAACGGAACGCGCTATGTGTCTGACGGCGATCCGTCCAAAGTGGCAAAACCCGCGGCAGTTCCGGCGGACAAGTAGGCGAACTGCCATCAGGGAACTACAACAGCCATACACGGATCAACAACGCGGAACGGCCATCAGGGGCACCTGCAAAAGCTTTGTAGGGGGATCAAGGGGATCGAAGATGATCTGGCGATTCGCTGTGACAACAAAAAAAGGTTAAACGCCTTTGCCTCGTCGAGTCGCCCGCTGGCCGTGAACGTGTCCGTGTTATTTGTCTCTGATGGCAGTTCCGCGTTGTTGATCCGTGTATAAGCGGTTGCAGTTACCCTGATGGCCGTCTACGCTTTAGCCTCGAGCCGCGTCCACGTATCGACAGCCCGCCGAAGATGAGGAATCACAATCGATCCACCGACCACCAGCCCGACCGACAGCGTTTCAAACATCTCCTGACGTGAGATCCCTTCTTCGCGGCAGCGCGCCAGATGGTACGTAACACAGTCATCACACCGAAGCACTAGTGATGCAACGAGACCGAGCAGCTCCTTCGTCTTCACATCCAACGCCCCCGCTTCATACGTGCGAGTATCCAGCGCGAAGAATCTGTTGATCACAAGATTGTTCTCGCCGAGTATCTCCGCGTTCATTCGCTCGCGAAATTTCCGGAACTCCTTCAGCGAATCGGAACCTTCTACTGCGTGATCGTGACTCATCAGAATCTCCACCCTCTCAGGCTGCGCAACGCAGAGTCGAGAGCATCGCGCTGGTCTTTATGCGTTGCCGTGACCAGAAGTTGCTCGTACGTCGCAATCGCGAGATCGAGTGCATCGTGATCGTGTTCCGCGCCCGCGAGCGATGCAGCATTGTCGGCGACATTCGCGCGCGCGAGATCATCGGTTGGAAAGCGCGTGGAAACCTGCTGCCACCGACCCAAACGCTGCCGTGGATCCGATTCCGCAAGAGCCCACAAGTGCCACGCAGCGCGACTTTCGGGATCGGCCGAGATCGCCCTTGAAGCAAGATCGCTCACCGGCTCGGGTCCTGATCCCGAAAGCCAGAGATGGTTCGCCAGTGCCACGAGCGAACGCGCATCATTCGGATTTTCCGCGACCGACTGCTCCAGCGTCGCAATGGGATCGACATTTTCGTCCAAGTTTCGGTCTCTCAGCTTGCGTTATGTGCTGCGTAAGATAGCGTCGCAACTTCTCGCTCTGTTGTGCACCACTGATAATGTCCCCTCGTGCCACCATTAGAAATGTCCCCTGTTAGCGTGTCATTCTCTCTTTGGAGTGAGTGGTTTGACGGAGCGGACAGCGATGAGCAGAAGGGAATTGGATCGTTCGGTTGTATTGGCACGGGTGAAGTCGGAATCGATCAGCTTGTCTGAGGCGACACCTTTGCTTGGGACTTGCTACCGGCATGCAAAGCGGCTTTACGCGCGGTATAAGGCGCGCGAAGCCAGTGGCCTCCAGCGAGAGAATTTGTCTTAGCATTGTCTGGTCTTGATGGGTACATGCAGTCTGCCACTATATCAGCACGCCCGGCAATCTATCGGCAGCCTGCTAACGGAATACTGAATGAGCGTGCAATTTTCGCCGCGCGCGACCGACTCTTCGAGAAACTCTGGACATGGCCGATACACCAACTCTCGCCTGGGATAATTTCTACGTGATAGTCGGCTCGTCGGCCGGCGCGCTCACGGGCCTGCAGTTAGCTCTCGTCATGATCGCAACGATGGCGATGTTGCTGCTGCTTGTCGGAATTCACAATGCGTGGGATACGGTGACGTTCATTGTGGTTCAGCGGCGGTGAACAGCGCCACTGACCTGAGTGAAGCCCTCGCGGGGCAGTATAAAGTCGATCGTGAAATAGGCCGCGGAGGAATGGCGAGCGTCTATCTGGCCCAGGACGTTCGTCACGGCCGGCCAGTCGCCATCAAGGTTCTGCATCCAGAGCTCGCTCTCGCGATCGGAGCAGACCGATTTCATCGAGAGATCCAGGTTGTCGCTCGCCTCAGGCATCCGCATATCGTTCCGTTGTACGACTCGGGCGATGCAGCAGGCCGGTTGTATTACGTGATGCCGTACGTCCAGGGCGAAACGGTGAGACAACGAATCGCGCGCAAGGGCCCGTTTGCCCCCGACGAAGCGGTTCGCCTCGTTCGCGAGATTGCCGACGCCCTCGAGTATGCGCATGCCGAGGGCGTCGTCCATCGCGACATCAAGCCGGATAATATTCTTCTCGACGACCGTCACGCGATGGTGATGGACTTTGGAATCGCGCGCGCGCTGACCGAGGATGGCGACAAGCAGTTAACCGGCACCGGTCTCCTCCTTGGAACACCAGCGTACATGAGTCCGGAACAAGTCACCGGTGAAGCGGATATCGACGGACGAAGCGACATCTATTCGCTCGGATGTGTGTTGTACGAAATGTTGGCTGGAAAGCCGCCATTCAGCGGCCCCAGCGCGCATGCGGTAATGGCACGACGGTTCTCTTCACCGACTCCGTCGCTTGATGGGATAGAGCAAAGCATGTCGCCCGAGATGCAGAAGATTTTGACGACATCGATGAGTCTGTCGCCTGCCGCTCGATATCAGACGGCTCACGACATGATCGCCGAGCTCGATCATGCTCGGGCCTCGACGCCATCCCAACTCGTGCGCCCCGCCCCGGATACAATTTTCATCTCATCCGCTGCATCGCCACCCAACCCGCCAGTGCCGGTGTCGGGAATGAGGCGGAAATGGATCGGAGGCGGAATCGCGACGATTCTCGTCCTCGCGATCGCTGCATTTCTGATTTCGAAGCGCGCGATCGCACCTGCCACCGACGTGTCAAAAACGCAGGCTGCGTCGATCGGTGTTTTGCCATTCGCCAACGAAAGCGGTGACAAGCAACTCGAATATTTCAGCGATGGATTGACGGACGAGCTGATATCGGCTCTCTCGCGAGTGCACGGCTTACAGGTGGCAGGGCGCGCGTCCTCGTTTTCGATCAAGGGACAGAAGCTCGATGCGCGCCAGGCGGCGGAGCGTTTGCAGGTCGCGTACATCGTCGATGCAGGAGTTCGCTCGGGCGGTTCGCGCGTTCGCGTAACGTGGCAGCTCACGGATGGCCGCACCGGCAGAGGTCTGGGATCGGGCGATCTCGACGGCGAAACCAGGGATCTCATCGCGCTTCAGGATTCGATGGCAAAGAAAATCGTCGAAGGCCTCGCGCCGGTCATCAACCGCACCTCTCCGGCTCTGTTGGTCAACGAGTTGAACAGGAAACATCAGACCGCCGACTATGAAGCGCATGATCTCTACTTGAAGGGACACTTCTACTGGAACCAGCGAACGGCAGAGACCATGCGACAGGGTATCGCTTACCTGAAGCAGGCAATTGCAAAAGATCCGGGATATGCACTTGCCTGGGCTGAGCTGGCGAGCGCCTACACGCTCGAGCCTATGTTCGGCGACATGACGCCCGCCGACGTGATGCAGCCGGCGCGTGATGCAGCGAAGAAGGCAATCGCGCTCGACCCGACGCTGGCTGAAGCGAATACAGCGGTGGGTATGAGCCTGACATTCAATGACTGGGACCCGAAGGCCGCGCTTCCATATCTGGAAAAGGCGATCTCGCTCGATCCCGAAAACTCATTCCCGCGTCTTTTCCGAGTGTGGCCCTTGATCATGCTCAACCGCACCGACGATGCTCTTGCGGAGATTCGGCGCGCGACTGCCCTCGACCCGTTGTCGAGCATCATCAACACGCGTGTCGGCACCGTCAACATCTACAGCGGAAAATATGCAGAGGCAGAGCGCGTGTTGCGGAAAGTTGTGACGGACGATCCCGGTAATCTGCTCGCGCATTTTGAGCTCGCAAAAACGCTGGCGGCTGAGGGAAAGTATGACGAAGCTTTCGCGATGTACCCCAACGCTATCGATGCCGAAGCCGGAACCGCGACGGCTGCGGAGGCATGGGCGTACGGGCGAGCCGGAAAAAGAGACAAGGCGCGCGCTCTCTACGACAACTTGTTAGCCCGATCGAAAGAGCGGTATGTATCGCCGCTGGCACTCGCCGCCGCTGCGACCGCCTTCGGCAACGTTTCTCTCGGATTAGACTACCTCGAACAGGGCTTGAGGGACCACGCGTTCTTTCTGGTTTTTCTTCGCCTGGACCTCCAGTACCAGACGCTTCACAAAGAACCTCGATATCAGAACGTTCTCCGGAAAGTCGAGGAAAAGTACCCGATGCCGGCCGCCCGCTGACGGCGGGCGCGCTTGCCAATCGTTGCGGGTACGCCTACGTTAGCCGCCCGCTAAAGGTTGGACTAATCCACTACGAGGAGGCAAGATGGCACGCGTTGCTCTGCTGCTCGTCGTACCGATCATGCTTGCATGCACCAAGAAGGATGAGCCGGCCGCTGATACAACTGCCGCAGTCGCACCTGCTCCTGCAGCTACCGCACCGGCCCCCGCGGCTCCCGTGAATTACGCAGGAACCTGGAAATTCACGGTAATGCCGGCCGACAAGGACACCGTTCTTCTTACCTATACGCTCGTGGCCACCGGTGACAAGGCAGGTTGGAAGATGACTCTGCCCGGTCGTCCAACGATGACCCCCACGGTGATGTCGATGGACAACGACAGCGTCGTCGTCGAAAACGGCCCTTATTCGAGCGTGCTGCGAAAGAACGTCTCGGTCAAGACTCACAGCTCGATGCACATGGAAGGAGACAAGCTCGTGGGCACTACGATCGCCCACTACTCGTCTAAAGGAGCCGATTCAGTGACCACGCTCCGAACCTCCGGCACGCGTCAGTAGTTGTAGCCGGGCACACAAGAAAAGCGGGAAGCACCCCTTGCGAGTGCTTCCCGCTTTTGTTTCCGCAGGTCAGTTACGAACCCGCTCGACATAGGCACGTGCGAGCGCAAACGACGGCGGCCACACGAGCTTCTGCTGACCCTGAACATTCAGATAATCGAACTTCACAGTCTTCGCCGCATCGATCTCGTTCTGTGATATGAACGCGCTCGGCGTGAGATCGAAGACGTCGAGGCCGCGCACAATCTCCGAGCTGAAGATGAGACCGTTGTACCAGTAAGCCGACCACGATCCGGCAAGGGTCAGCCGCGTCGAGTCAACCGGACCTCTGTCGAAGTACGCGATTTCTCGCGGGTGACTTACGTCAGTCCAGTCGAATACTGAAATGCCACCTTGATGCCAGCCTTGCACCATTACGTCGCGACCCGGTATCGGAATGAGCGAGCCGTTGTGCGCGACGCAGTTTTCCCGGCGAGTCTGCGGAGCGGGAAGCTTGTAGTAACTCTGGAACGTGGGCTTCCCGTTGGCGAGCGTGAAGAGCCCGTCTGCACCCCACTCGCGCTTGTCGGTATCCCGGCACATTGCGCGCGGAAAGCGCGGGAATGATCGAGCGCAATTTCGCCGTGTCGGCGGCCGTCAGCGCTCCAGTTCCCTTGCGGGCTTCCACAAGGCAGTTCGGAAGAATGTGCGCGCGGCTTGCAACTCGAGCGAGTGGTGCGGGGCCGAGTGCCGGCGAAATCGAGAGTCCTGGTCCGTGAGACAAAAAACGGTGGTGTAAGCGTGATCCATGTGACAGGCGAGGGCCGAGACCGCCGTGAGCGCACGCTCAAGTGGACCGAAGCTATACCCCGTGCAACTCGGCCGCTCGTAACTCCGACTTCAATGTCAATTTCAACATCAATTTCAACATCAATTTCAGCGGGGACGAAACCAGATAAGCCTGTTGCGAAACCAGCCGTTGATCACCCATGGCGGCATCAACACCGAAGCTGGGCGAAGCTCGCCCGGCTACACCGGGCAGCCGCTGATGTAAACCCTGGGACGTAACATTTACGATCTCTCTTCAACAACAAACCGAAGGGGACATTTCTAATGGCGTAAGGATGGGGACATTTCTAATGGTGCTTGACAACCCAACTTCTCGCTCTGGACAATTCCAGTCGCCCTGACTACCATTCCAGAACTAGCGCAGCCCATCGAGGCGCGCCTAAGAATAAAATGAAGTTGCGGGACGCCGCGTGAGTTCTGACCGCGCCCGCCGCAGCAGCCAGTCGCGCTACTTTTTCCCTGCCACACCACAATTTGATGAACGAACGCCGACGTCCTTTTCGTCGCGGCCGAGGCCAACGCCCGTCCGGTCCTCGTACCAACGAGCCTTACGGAGATGCTGACCCGTATCGCGATCCAGTTGAATCAGCACCACAGGAATCCGAGAGCTTTGATGCTCCCAGACCAAATAGCGATATGAATGGCAGTGGAAACGGCGATGAGACGTTCGCGTCTCCTGTCGAAG
>JANYKY010000337.1 GCA_025357975.1 Gemmatimonadaceae bacterium | reverse complement strand
CTGGTCGAATGCAACGGTCTGAGCCAGGCCCTTCTTCGCCTGGATCGCCGTGATCGCCGCCGTCAACGTCGTCTTGCCGTGATCAACGTGGCCAATCGTGCCAACGTTTACGTGCGGCTTCGTCCGCTCAAATTTCGCTTTGCCCATTTCTATATCCTCTAGAGTCTCAGGTCTTCACTTTGTTCATGATTTCTTCAGCCTTCGACTTCGGAACTTCCTCGTAGTGGCTGAACTCCATCGAGTACACTGCACGTCCCTGCGACTGCGAACGCAGCTTGGTCGAATAGCCAAACATTTCTGACAGCGGCACGCTCGAGGCAATCACCTGAGCCTCTCCGCGCTGCGTCATCCCACCAATCTTTCCACGGCGTGCCGACAGGTCGCCAAGGATGTCGCCCATGTAATCGTTGGGGCAGACGACTTCGACGTTCATGATCGGCTCGAGGATAACCGGGTTCGCGCGCTTAACGGCTTCCTTGATCGCCATCGAGCCTGCGATCTTGAACGCCATTTCGCTCGAATCGACATCGTGGTAAGAGCCGTAAATCAACTCGGCCTTTACGTCAACCATCGGGTATCCAGCGATTACACCGTTCTCCAGCGCTTCTCTCATTCCGTTCTCGGCCGGACCAATGAATTCACGCGGGATGGATCCACCGACAACCTTGTCCTCGAACACGAAGCCTTCGCCTGGCTTGGCGGGCTCGATGTTGATGACGACGTGTCCGTACTGACCCTTTCCACCTGACTGCCGGACAAACTTTCCTTCGACCTTTTCGACGCGCTTCTTGATGGTTTCGCGATACGCAACCTGAGGACGACCGATGTTCGCATCGACCTTGAACTCACGCTGCATGCGGTCGACAATGATCTCGAGATGCAGCTCACCCATTCCAGAGATGATCGTCTGCGATGTCTCGGGATCTGTGTGCACGCGGAACGTCGGATCCTCTTCGGACAACTTCATCAGCGCGATCGCAAGCTTGTCTTGATCAGCCTTGGTCTTCGGCTCAATCGCGACGTCGATGACCGGGTTCGGGAACTTCATTGCTTCCAGAATGATCGGATGCTCATCGTCACACATCGTGTCGCCGGTGCGCGTGTCTTTGAGGCCGATTGCAGCCGCGATGTCGCCGGCGCGCACTTCCTCGATTTCCTCGCGCTTGTTAGCGTGCATCTGCAGCAAACGGCCAACGCGTTCGCGCTTGTCCTTGCTCGAGTTGTAGACGTACGAGCCGGACTTGAGCACGCCCGAGTAGACACGGAAGAACGTCAGCTTACCGACAAACGGATCGGTTGCAATCTTGAATGCGAGCCCGGCGAACGGGGCCTCATCGTTTACTTCGCGCGATTCCTTGCTCAGGTCATTGTGCGGAGTATGTCCTTCGATTGCCGGCACTTCGACAGGCGACGGCAAGTAATCAATGACCGCATCCAGCAACGCCTGTACACCTTTGTTCTTGAATGATGCGCCGCATAGAACAGGCACGATGAATCCGCCGACAGTCGCGGTGCGAATGGCGTGGCGAATTTCGTCGTTCGTGAGCTCGACTCCCGAAAAGTACTTCTCGATCATCACTTCGTCGTGAGTGACGGCGGCCTCGATCACTTCGTGGCGAGCCTTCTCGACTGCTTCCTTATAGATGTCGGGAACGTCGACGACCTCGAACTCCTTGCCGAGCGTTGCATCGTCGAAGATGTATTGTTTGCGCTCGATGACGTCGATGTGGCCGGTGAAGAGCTCTCCCGAGCCTACCGGTAGCTGGATCGGATACGCCTCTTTCGTGAGCCGGTCACGGATCATCGCGAGACAGCGGTCGAAGTCGGCGCCGGTGCGATCCATCTTGTTCGAGAAGATGAGACGGGGCACCATGTAGCGATCGGCCTGGCGCCATACCGTCTCCGTCTGCGGCTCGACGCCGGCAACTGAATCGAGAAGCGTTACTGCACCGTCGAGCACGCGAAGCGAACGCTCGACTTCAACGGTGAAGTCGACGTGGCCTGGTGTGTCGATGATGTTGATGCGGTATTCGATGTCGTTCCGTGTCCAGAACGCAGTAGTTGCGGCCGACGTGATCGTGATACCGCGTTCCTGCTCCTGCTCCATCCAGTCCATCGTCGCGGTGCCTTCGTGCACCTCGCCGATTTTGTGGGACTTTCCGGTGTAGTAGAGGATGCGCTCGGTCGTGGTCGTTTTGCCGGCATCGATGTGGGCCATGATGCCGATGTTGCGGTAGTGAACGAGCGGAGTTTCGCGTGCCATATAGTCCTGAGGAGCGCTTGCGGGCGAGCCGTGTTGCGCGGGTAACTCGTGTGATGTGTTGGAACTGTCCGAAGTGCGGGCACATTGAACAAAAACGCGGGTGGACCAGGCGCCTCAAATGAGGCCGGTGTCCATCCGCTGCCGCCGGGTATTTCCCGCTGCTGAAACACGGGAGGGGACCCAAAGGCGCGCCGAGGTAAAGCGTTATCGGCGGTTGAGTTGTGACCAGCCTTGAATAATCACATCTGCGGCAGTCACTGTCAACTCGACGACGTATACCTGTGTCTAGCACGGATAGAAATGTCCCTCCTGTTACACGGATAGAAATGTCACGCTCGGCGGGTGCGAGTAGCTCTGCCCACATCCTGAGCGAGAAATCCGATTTGAGGTTGGAGGCGGGTTCCTCAAACCAGCGGCCCGCTGGTGTACTGAGACCTCTACCCAAGGTACGCAGATGAAAGGAATCAGAATTCTCGCGCTCGCCGCAACTCTCAGCACGTTCGCCACGGCCTGTTCCGACTCGAGCGATGTCACGAGCCCGATCCGACAATGTCGATGAGCGTCAACTCCCCCGGCGAGGCACCAGAGGGGACCGCTCCAGGCTGGTACAAGGGCCAGACTGTCACGTTCGATTACAGCGAGCCGTGCTTCTGCTGACAGCCGTCGGCAAGCGGTGCAACCTCAGGGTGCGAGATCGGCGATGATGGCCAGCCCGCCTCCCGCCGTGGCCCGATTCCAACTCTCTGCGTGATGACCCGCTCGATTCGACCCGGGCAACCTCCGCCAGGTCTCTGCCAGCTGTATCAATCATCCGTCTACGCCCGACGGATCACGCGTCTTCGGAGCCGGCGCCGAGAATATCCCGCTTCCGCCGCACAGTCACGTCGTCGGCGACGCACATGGTGGCTGGTGGGACATCGAAGTCATCGGAGTGGTTTTTTCTGTGTGGCTGCTTCAAGGACTGAGCGCGATTGTAAGAAGAGGCGCAGACAACCCAATGATGCTGACAAGGCCCGGACCCGTTTGATGTTCGTTCTTGCCGGATCCGGGATAATGCTTGTTGCGTCAATCAACCGTGACAACGGGCGCAAGGCAGCGGTCTTTGCAGAAGTTGCTCCCGTGTCTTCGAAGCGACTTCTTGTCAACCCCTCCGACCAACCTCGAACCGTGCCTCACCGTGCTGTCGGATCTATTGTGAACGGCACAGGCGTGACATTCGGTGAGCTGGCTGCGGGGTTGGACAACTGATGCGTGTCATTAGCGCCCCAACACTCCGCAACTCCAGACGCGTTAAATCCGCAATATGTCCGAGCCCCACCGAAGAGAGCTCGAAATCCACTAACAGTCGCCATCGGAATGTCAGTGCAGCCGCTCGATGAGCGGCGTCGGGGACGGATGGTTGGTCGTTGAATCTCCAGTTCCCAGTTCGCCGTGAGTATTCGCGCCCCAGCAGTAACCAGTCCCCCCTGATGCTACTGCGCACCCAAAAGAGTGAGTTGTGGGAGTCACATCGCCACCCAGCGACACGCCCGTGAATTGTATGCTGCTACTGACCGGAACAGCCTGTGCCACGTAGCTCGCGCCAGAGCAATAAAGTTTTCCGCCGGTACTGATTGCGCACGAATTATCCGCGCCAGGCGCGATCATGCGGAAGCCTATCACCGTGACGGCGCTTACTGCGGATTTGCCTCCTATTGTGACGGTGACCGTGGCTGAACCAGGAGTAATGCCGGTTACGTCTCCGTTACTCACAACGCTCAAAACCGACTGATCGGAAGACGTCCATGTTGCGACTCGATTGGCAACGTGGTGCCGTTTTCTGCAATTGCTGACGCGATGAGCGTCAGCGTTCGTGCCTCGTGCAATCGACGCAGTGTTGAAGTTCAGCTGGACCGATGCGACGGGCGTATTGTCGGTCCGGAAGGGTGCACGACTGCCGACGCGATTCTGTCCCACATGTCTACACGCTCGGTTTCGGCCCTCGACTCGAGCGCCACCTGCGCGTACGCAACGTCCTCTGCACTCAACT
>JANYKY010000343.1 GCA_025357975.1 Gemmatimonadaceae bacterium | reverse complement strand
CTCTACTTGGTTTTCCCCGCGGCGAAAGCGTTCTGGATGAACGCCCAGATATCGGGTGGCATCGAAACCCTCTCCTTCTGTTCCGCTGGCCAGTTGTCGCGGTCCGCGTACATCGCATTCAAGCCTTTTGATACCTCCGGGTCGCCGCCGGTGAATCCCGACACGAGCGTCTTCCATCTCGCTGCGAGCTCCTGAGCTTTCGGACTTGCTGGATCTTCGCCGAGCGAGGCTTTGACATCGGCGAAAAGCTGGTCCCAGTCTTTCGTGACTTGCTCCTGAAGCTCTGGCGACCAGAGCTTTGCCCGTTCCTCGATTTTCAATTTGCCGTCGTCGCTGTAGTAGCGCTTCGACCAATCAGTCGTGTTCTGCATTTCGATCTCCTGGATGATTCGTTTGAAAAGCTTCCAGTCGGGACGGCCCTCTGACTGAAGAGATCTCTCGGCGTTCCTGATTGCCATGATGGCCTGCTCGAGGTTTTGCCGTTTTGCTGTCAGCACTTTCTGCTGCCTGCAAAGCGCGACTTTTGGCCATTGAGCGCTTGCCACGAAAGAATTATTCCGCAGCGAGGGCATTTGACCGTTCGCAGTGCGTTTTTCGGTTGTCGCTTTGGCTTTTGGCTTGTGGCCCCGCTGTATATGAAAAGCCCGCCGCGGTTAGCGGCGGGCTCCTCATTTCAAATGCAACCGATCCTCAGCCGCATTCAGAAAATCCGCACACATGACACTTTGCGCACCCCTCGGCCTGCTCGAGCTGCGATCCGCAATCCGGACACGTACCCATGAATGCCTGATCGCGGTTCACGCTCTCGAATTCGTACTGCGTCTGCGCCGCACCTGTCGTCACTGACACCGGCTCGCTCGGAACAACCGCCGACTGCGGCCCCGTCGGTGTCTCGCCACGCAGCAACTCCTGCTGAACTCCCTGCTTCTGCCTGATCCAGCTCTCGATCGCAATACCAATTGCATCCGGAACCGACAGTACTTTGTTGGGTCCGATTCCAATCGCGCGATCCGATGCAATTCCGCGAAGCTGCCTGTGAATGGCCTGAATGGAGATACCTGAACGCAATGCCAGGGAGATCAATCTTCCGATGGCCTCGACGTCCGCCATCGCAGAGCCGCCAGCCTTTCCAAGATTGATGAACACCTCAAACGGCTGGCCACGATCATCCTCGGTGATGTTCACGAACATCGTGCCGAGCGGGGTTTCCATGCGGCTCGTTGTTCCACGAAGCGTGTCCGGTCGCGCGCGCTTCTGGCGACGCTGAAGATTCTCGGCTTCGGCGTCAAAAAGGTTCTTCCTGACGGCGGCGATTTCGGCTTCGAGCTCCGTAATCGTTCCCCTGAGATCGCCGACTTCACCGCGCATATCAGCCGTGCCATCACGCTCTGCCTTCGCGCCTGCGGTCGCACCGGTGGACAAAACCTGGTTGTCACGCGAGCCATCACGGTAAACAGTTACACCCTTGCACTTGAGATTATACGCAAGCTCGTAGATCGCGCGTACATCTTCACGCGAAGCCGTGTGCGGGAAGTTCGTGGTCTTCGAAATGGCGGAGTCGCAATTCTCCTGGAAAGCAGCCTGCATCCGGACATGCCATTTGGGCGAAATATCGTGCGCAGTCACAAAAATTTTCTGCCACTTCGCCGGCACTTCCTCAAAATGTATGTGACCCTGCTTTGCGATCTTCTCGATCAACTCCGCCGAATACCAACCTTCTGACTTGGCGATAGCGAGGAAATCCTCGTTCACGTCGGGCATCATCGCACCGGCCTGGTTGCGCATGAACGCAACGGCAAACAGCGGCTCGATACCTGATGAGCAACCGGCAATGATCGAGATGGTGCCCGTCGGCGCAATCGTATTCACGTTGCAGTTACGCAACATCTGCATCGGACGAATGCGATTGCCTTCCGCATCGCGCGAGCATGTCTCATCGGGACCCCAGATGGATCGTGCCCACTCGGGGAACGGGCCACGCTCATTTGCAAGGCGCTCGCTCTCCCTCTTCGATTCGAGATCGACGAATGCCTGAAGCTTGCGCCCGAACTCGATTCCCTCTTCAGAGCTATACGAGATCTCGAGCCTGATAAGTGCATCGGCAAAACCCATCACACCGAATCCGATGCGGCGGATGCGCTTCGACAGTGCATCGATTTCCGGCAGCGGGTACTTGTTGACGTCGATGATATTGTCGAGGAAGCGAACCGACGTGTGGATGTCACGGCCAAGCGCGTCCCAGTCGAGCACTCCATCACTGACATAGTAGCCAATGTTGATCGACCCGAGGTTGCACACGTCATATGGCAGAAGCGGCTGCTCACCACACGGATTGGTCGCCTCATACGAGCCAACATGCGGCACCGGATTGTAGCGATTGGCCTCGTCGATGAAGAAGCACCCAGGCTCCCCCGTTCTCCACGCGCCATCGATCATCTTGTCCCAGACCTCGCCAGCATCCTGGCGCCCTGCGGCCTTCCCAGTCGATGGTTCGATGAGATCGTAGCTCGTCCCGGCCTTCAATGCCTCCATGAACTTCGCCGTAATCGCGACAGAGATGTTGAAGTTGGTGATCTGCGTCAGGTCTTCCTTGCAGTTGATGAACATCATCACGTCAGGATGATCGACCCGAAGAATTCCCATGTTCGCGCCGCGCCGCGTTCCACCCTGCTTCACCGCATCTGTCGAAGCATCGTACAGCTTCATGAACGACACCGGGCCCGACGCAACGCCAGTCGTCGAGCGAACCATCGATCCCGTTCCACGAAGACGGGAGAAGCTGAAGCCGGTTCCGCCACCAGACTGATGTATCAGGGCCATCGATCGAAGCGTGTCGTAAATGCCGTTATGACCGTTCGACAGTGAATCCTCAACAGGCAAGACGAAGCACGCGGAGAGCTGGCCAAGCGGACGCCCCGCATTCATAAGAGTGGGTGAGTTGGGCTCAAAGCGGCGCTGCGTCATCAGCTCGTAGAACTCCTGAGCCGCAGCCGTCACGTCGGCATCGGTCGCCCCATAACGGCGGTCTGCTTCCGCTACAATTCCGGCCACCCTCCAAAACATGTCCTCCGGCTGCTCCGTCGGCGTTCCCGAAGCGTCCTTGATCAGATAGCGCTTTTCGATAACTGTCCGCGCATTCTGATTGAGCTCGGCGGGTCCTGAAGGCGGGGCGGCTGGAATGGGCATCAATACAACTCCACTGAAAAAAAATTGAACGTCAATAACAAGCTAAATGCTAATAAATCAGCCTTTCGGCGATCGGTCGGTTCGTGCTTGGGGAGGGCAGTTTAGCCGTGTTCGTGTATCCGCGCCAGTGGTTGCGTAAGTCATGAGCTACCAACAGGTTACACAATCCACATCACGAATGAATCTGACCCACGAGACTTTCCACTTGAACGCTCCCTCTGGGGATGAGGGACTTGTTTGCAATCACGTGACCAGATTCACAAAAAAGCTTGACTTCCGGAAGAAAACCGTGCCGCGAAATGGCCCAATTCAGCCCTCTAAAACGATTCTCCGATGGTCAGGTAAACACTGACCACCCGCGCCCCGGCAGCCGCCTTGCCCGTTACTGGAACAGCAAACCCGGCGCGAAATCGCGTCGCCACATCATACTGGATTGCCGTATCAAAATTCGCTTCGGCCCCAACCGACGCAAGCCATGGCATCGCTCGACTTGCCCCGCTGCAAACCACAACGGGCTGGGCGACCCCGCTCGGACAATACGCCCGGCCCGCGTCGGCAAACGAGGAAACGGAAATCCGATCGAATAAAACCGGAATGAATGGGACTCGGCTCGACGGAGCGGCGAGCGGTGCGCGATACTCCACGCTGCCTCCGAGAGCGCGGGTGCCTTGTTCCGCCGATGGAGGAAAGCCCCGAACGCCGAAGGTGCGGCGGTCACCGCCGATCGCGATCCCCGTTACGACCTCGAGACTTTGACCGCTCAATCCTCCCACAGAGAACGTCGAGATCGCGTTCTTGTCCGCATCAGCCCCAGCCAGACGCAGCGCAATCACATGGTGAGAGAATCCTGGCAAGTCGAGCGACTTGTACCCGGCCACTACGCCGACAATGCTGTTACTTCCATTTGATGCCTCGCTGCTGAGCCAGCGACGTCGCGTTGTTGCACGCGCAGTAAATCCGTCCTCGCGAGATATGCTTAGCCCCGGCCGCTGCGTGTTGGACCAGCTCGCCGAGGCGAAGAGCGACGGGTAGTTACGGGTCCGCGAATAGATCGAATTCAGCTTTGAAAGCAGCGTGTCCGGACTTGTCGTGTAATCGCGTGACTCGACCTCTCCTCCAAATGATAAAGATCCATAGGTCCGCACCCGCGGCCGAATCAACCCCAGGTTCAAGCCGTAAATTCTGGCTCGTCTTGCCAGCAGGCCGACCGTGTTTCCGGAAGAGTTGACGAGATCGAAGTGATCGAACGTCTGTTGAGCACTTGCTCCGATGAAAGGTTGGCCGAGGCCCGCGTACACGTACGATCCGAAGAGATCGGTTTCGTGATATTTGGTATTGAAGCCCGCCTGCGCATCGTACGCGTGCCGCCCAATGATGTCCTGACCGCTGGTAGCTGCACCTATGACGTTTCCGGTTCCGCTCGCAATGGTCACGAGCGGCTGCCAGAACCGCGGCGCAAGCGAGCGCCACGGTGAATAGGAACGCGACGGCCCGAGGTCGGAACTTGTTACCGGCGCCGCAATTGCTGCCGCACGACAATCCGCGCAATTCGCACGCGGCGTCGACACAATCGTGTCGCGATTGGTGGCGTTCGGACGAGCAGCCGTGTATCCGAGATGATAGCCGTCAAATCGGAACTCCAGTGCCGCGAATTTGGCGCCCGCTCTCGACGGCTCAAAACCGAACAGGCCTGTAGTCGAGGTCGACAGCTGCGTTCTCCCTGTTTCGGCTGCGTCCACCGAGGCGGAATACGCTTCCATCGAGCCCGTTTGCGTCGACGTGTAATAAATGCGGTCGCCCGCAGGTGACCACGATGGTGCGTCGACAATCGCGTGCTCTGAAACGATGACCTTTCTCACCAGACCAGTCGAATCGAGAACTACGACATCATTGATTCCCCCACGCGTGACCCTGATCGCGGCAATGGACGCCCCGTCGGGTGACCACCGCGGACTTCCCCACTGAACATCCGCAGTGCCCGCCGTGATAGGCACAATGCGCATACCGTTAGCCGACACACGAGCCAGGCGAGTTGAGCCCGGAACCGATTGAACCGCTACGATATCCCCGTCCGCGCGCGCATCCGGTTGAGCCAGGCGTGCTCCATGTGTGAGCTGGGTGTCGCGCCCATCTCGCGCTACATAGAGATCATTCCTCAAATGATATGGATCTGTGAAGTCCGGCTGTGAAAAGACGAGGCTTCCGTTCGCAACAGGCGTGTTGGCACCGAGCCCATTGCGACGCCCGAGATTGCGAATTCGGCCATCGAGAGACGCGACGTACGCCGCCGGCGATTCACGACCGTTGTCAGCGGCGTACACTACCGCCGTATCTCCGATCCAGCGAGGAGTACCGACGCTCCGACCATCCCCCGTGAGAACGCGCCAACCGGGAAGCGGTTCCGTCATAGCCGGGGCAGTGCGTTCGAGAGAATCACTCCAGTCGCGAAATGCATTCTCGAAACTGATGCCGAATGCCAGCTTCGCCCGTGCGTTCAGGGAAAGCGGAAATATGCGGGTGCTGTTGACGTCGATGAACCTCTGTATCGACTGTGGCCCGCGCGTCCGGGAGAGGTAGTCAAAGATCAATCCGCCATAAGCGTAGACAGACTCTCCACCCGGATATCTGCTGGTCTCGCTCGATATCTGATTGAGACGAGGAAGTCGATGTGCCTGCGCCGCCGCTCGAGCAATCATGTAATGCTCAGAGCCCTCGAGGCGTCCAGCTCCCGTGATGCGCGACTCGTAGTAGACGGCAAGACCTTCTACCAGCCACGACGGAAGAAAGCTATTCGGGAAAAAGGCTGGGTTGCGGCCGAAGATATCGCGCCCAATACGCCACAGTCCGTCACTTCGATCCAGAAAAAATATGTGCGACAACTCGTGGGTTATGACGAGCCGGCTCCAGTCGTCATAATTTCGAAGCTCCTGAGCATCGATTGGCGGGTGGGCGAACACGACGATGCGATTCGTCGGGAACGTTGTCGCGTAACCTTGCACGTAATCGAAATTGTCCGCAATGACGAGATCGACTTTGCCGCCTGGAGGTCGCAGCTGTGCGCTCAACTCTGCGAATGCTCGCTCAGCGTTTACCGCACCTCGTCTCGCTTCAGGCTCCAGGGCCTTGATGAAGTGCACCCGAAAATGCGCGGTCTCGATCGTGTACCAGCGATCCGCCGGACTGAGCTGAGCACTCGCCGGCCGTACCGCGACACAGCAGAGCACAACAAAGAGCGCGGCGCGGAATATCATTCGGCGCGGAGCTGTTTTCTCGTGACCGTCAGTGTTGTATTTGCTGCGCAAGGCCGCGGAAATAATTCTCCAGACCGTCTACTACACCCTGCGCGTACCGTTGTTGGTACTCGGATGTTCGCATCGCCGCTTCCTGGTCGGGCATGATGATGAACGCTCCCTCGACGAGTATCGACGGCATCCAGGTGCCGCGGATTACGGCGAAGTTTTCGCGCTTGACGCCGACATCTCGCAACGCGAGCTGGGCAACTGCGGTGCGATCTACCGAATCGGCGAGCGGCTGTGAATGCATATAGTAATGATAGGTCGTCGTGCCCTGGGCGCGGAATGGGTTCTGTCCATCAGGCACCGCGTTCAGGTGGATCGACACGAACGCATTGGCGTTTTCCCGGCGAGCCATCGTCGGGCGGAGATACAGGTCCACTGGCTCGGGTGAAGTTCGCGTCATCACGACTTTCACTCCTTTTGCCTGCAACAGCTCCTGAATCTTGAAGCCAACGGCAAGCGTCGGGACGGGTTCCCATAATCCCGTTGGGCCGGTTGCGCCAATCGGTGGATGTCCCGGGTCCACTGCGATCGTAAGGCCCATCAGCGGCGAAGCGGCGTTCACTTTTGGCGGCCGGCGAACGCGAAGCGTAAATACGCCCCCTACCCACAAAACCTGATAACCGTAGACCGGGCCCTTCAAGTCGAGCGCGTAGTGCATTTGCGTAGCCTCGCTCGATGGCGTCACAGTCTTGATGTAGCTCGCAGCTGGAGCCTTTGCCGGCAGCTGACGTTTAGCCGGCGCGCTGGTTCCATAAAGTGTCAGCGTCATTCCGTCTTGACTTTCATCGACGAGATACGCCGGCCTGTCAGTGATCGGAATCACAATATCTGTGTAATCGCCCTTGTCCACGACCCTGAAAGCAGACGCTTTGCGTGCGCTGGGCGCATAGGTGCTATCGAGCATCTTGACATCACCTTTGTCGATACGGATGGTATGCGCGGAATCCAGCTGCACGTACATGTCGCTGCCTTTGGTGCCAGTCACTCTGACCACGGTGTTGGGCAGGAGAAACCATCGCTGAATGCCGCCCGTCAACGCATAGCCCGTTATAACGCGCTCGGTATCGCTCGCGTAGGCGGGAGGTCCAATGAGTGAGGCCCACCGAGCAGGTATCAAGGTGTGAATCGTGTCAGATCCAGGCGGAGCGGGAACTGGCGGCTGGATTTTCACAGGAAGCGAAAGACTTGCACTGTCCGTCGCTGTCAACGCTACTATATCGTAGTGCCGAGCATCCGCCGGCGGGTTTTGCAGCCACACCATGAAAGCGCCGTTCGGCCACACTGGCGTCGGCACTCCGTTGACCGTCACGGCCGCGTCGCCATTTCCAACTGACCCAAAAACAAAATTCGAATCCTTCGACTGAATCGACGCACCCGACGCCGGATAAATCACCTTGATTGCGAGCGGCCCCCCGATGTACGGGACCACTGGCAATGACGGGTTCGCCGGCGGCAGCGGCGCCTTCGTCACAACCCTCGGCGGAGCAGGCAGCGGACTCGGCGCCGGGCCCGGCACCGGAGTCGGGGCAGTTACCGGGCCGGGCGCGCACGCCGCGCCGAGGGTGAGGGAAAATCCACCCGCAAAAACACGAACACTTCTCGTTGTGATCATGGGCCTTCAGTCGTCATTTGGGAAACCTGATTGCACAGTCAATACCAGATATCAAGCGGCCAGCCGTTGTCAAGCAAGGCGAATCGGCACTGCCTCACCTATATTCCCGCGGATGCCGTGGTACCACCCCCTTACATTCAATCCCTTCTCACGCATTCCGGAGTCCGGCGTGCGTACCGACTTGTGAAGCGCTCAGAACCGTTCACCGCCGAATTCCCGGCTCTCCCCGAAGGTGCAATCGAAATTGCCGGACGCACAGACGTCGGGCTGGTGCGTGAGCACAACGAGGATTCGTTTCTCTACGGCGATCTGTCCGCTGGGGAGAAGTTCAGCGAAAACAACGCTGGGATTTTCCGCGTCGACGCGGTGCCCGCGCTCCTCATGGTTGCAGATGGCGTCGGCGGTGCCGCGTCCGGCGAGATCGCCAGCTCACTGGCAACCGAAGTTGTGTTCAAGAGCCTGAAAGAACTTTCCGATCGCGGCGCACTCAAGGGTGCGGTGGTCATCGCGGACTCTCTTCAGCAGGCAGTGCTCTCAGCCAACCGCGCAATTCATATTCACTCGCGCGAAAATCGCGTGCATCACGGAATGGGCACGACTGCAACCATCGCTCTTGTTGTTGGTGGGATGGTTTATTTCGCGCAGGTCGGAGACAGCCGCGCTTACATCGTTCGGTCGAATGTTGCGCGGCAGATGACCAAGGATCAGTCTCTCGTACAGAGAATGGTCGACGCCGGAAAGCTGACACTGGAACAGGCCGAGCGCAGCGAACATCGCAATATCATCCTGCAGGCACTTGGCCCTGAGCCGACGATCACTCCCGAATTTACGCGTGACCGCCTGATGCATGACGACGTCATCATTCTTTGCAGCGACGGCCTCTCCAACCAGGTTAGCGCCGGCGAAATTGCCGCGGTGGTAAATGAGAAAGTCGATCTCCTGGCTATCTGCGACGCGCTGATCGATCGCGCAATCGATACAGGCGCTCCGGATAACGTGACGGTGGTCGCAGGCCGTTACCTCATTCCTATGACCTGAATTCCCGCATTATTCTTTCTGGTCATTCTCGTCTCGCGGGAACGCACCGACCGGTACCTCGCCCCGCCACGGGGCGATGAAAGGCAGCAACAGAATGCACGGCAGGCCTGCTGCTACGGTTATGAGGAAGAACGTCGGCCAACCCATCGTTTGGGCAATTTTTCCCCCCGGCGCAACAAGAATGTCGCGGCTCGCCGCGACGAGGCTCGACAAGAGCGCGAATTGCGTGGCCGAGAAGCGGCGGTTGCACATGCTCATGATGTAGGCGACGAGGGCCGACGACACGAGGCCGACACCGAAGTTCTCGACGACGATTGCAAATACCATAAACCCGTGATTACGTCCGGCCATCGCGAGACCATAGTAGGTCAGATTCGATAGCGATTGAAAAATCGCGAACAGCCATAGCGACTTATTGAGCCCCAGCCGCGCAATAGATCCCCCCGCGACGATGGAACCGGCGATCGTTGCAAGCAGTCCCGCGCCGCCGAACACAACTCCAACTTCGGCCTGCGTGAAGCCGGTCTTGAGCAGAAACGGCGTTGTCATGCTGCCGGCGAGCGCATCGGAATATTTGTAGAGGACGATGAAGATCAAAACGCCAATGCCAAGGCCAGGACCAACTCGCCCGAAGAAATCGCGGAACGGAAGAGCGACAGCTTCTCCGATCGACCTGGGCGGCGCATCGCGCTCCGGCGGCTCGGGCGCGAGTAACGTCGCAACGATCCCAACGACCATCAGGCTGGCCATCGCGATATAAACAGTTCCCCACGAAAGCCGGTCCGCGAGCACGAAAGCCAGCCAGCCGGTGATGAGCAGGGCGACTCGATATCCAAGTACCCAGATCGCGGCACCCGCACCGAGCTCGCGATCGTTGAGCACGTCGGTTCGATACGCGTCGCCCGCGATATCCTGCGACGAACTGAAGAGAGCAATCAGAACCGCATTGAACGCGAGCGCCTT
>JANYKY010000321.1 GCA_025357975.1 Gemmatimonadaceae bacterium | reverse complement strand
GCCCTTCTGACTGTCCTGGAACGCCTGCGCTGTTCCGGAAAAACTCGTGGTGACAGTGGACGGAACGAAGCCGGCGGCAGCGGACTCGATCACCTTCGTCGCAGTGCCGAGCGCTACGCCCGGCTTGGTGTTGAACGAGATAGTAACCGACGGAAGCTGGCCGGAATGCGTGATAGAAAGCGGGCCGACATTCTGGCTGATGGTCGAAACGGCGCTGAGCGGAACGAGAGCTCCGGTGTTCGAGTGGATGTAGAGCATCCCAAGCGAGTTCGCATCCATCTGGAACTGTGGCTTCAGCTCCATGATCACGAAGTACTGATTGTTCGGCGTGAAGATGGTCGAGACCTGGCGCGAGCCATACGCGTTGTACAAGGCCGCTTCGATCTGCTGCGCGGTCACTCCGAGCGTCGCTGCGCGCTCGCGATCGATCTGAACGTTGACCTGCGGATTCGCAATCTGAAGATCGCTCGTAACGTCCTGGAGCTCGGGAAGCGTCTTCATCTTTGCTTCCATTCGCTGTGCAGCAGTGTCGAGCGACTGGATGTCGGGACTCTGCATCGTGAACTGGTACTGACTCTTCGACGAGCGTCCGCCAATCTGAATTGCCGGCGGCACCTGCATGAAGATGTTCACGCCAGGTATGCCCGATAGCTTCGGCTGAAGCTCTTTCACGATTTCGTCTGCGCTGAGTCGCTGGCCGTGCGGCTTGAGGCCCATGATGATGCGCCCCTGATTGCCGCTCGCGCTGCCTGATCCGACAGAAGACATGAAGCCGGCAACATTGGGATCCTTCGCAACTATCGCCGCAACCTGCTGCTGATTCTTCACCATCTGCGTGAACGATGTACCCTGTGCCGATTCGGCCGTTGCCGTTATCTGGCCGGTGTCGGCGGTCGGTATGAATCCCGTGGGCACGAGCTTGAACAGCACCACCGTTCCGACAAGGATGGCAATAGAGAACATGAGCGCCCAGAAACGGTGACGCATCACCGAGGCAAGGCTGGACTCATACCGGCGAAGAACCCCGTCGTACACGCGCTCGCTGGCATTGAAGAGCTTTCCGTGCTGATGAGATGGCGGCTTGAGATACCTGCTCGACAGCATTGGCGTCAACGAGAGCGAGATGAAGCCGGACACAAGAATCGCCGACCCGATCGTCACGGCAAACTCGTGGAACAACCTTCCGACGATTCCACCCATGAACAGCAATGGAATGAAAACAGCAGTCAGTGAAATCGTCATCGCAAGAATGGTGAAGCCGACTTCCTTCGACCCGTCGAGCGCGGCTGTAACGGGATCTTTCCCCATCTCCATATGTCGAACGATGTTTTCGAGCATCACGATCGCGTCATCCACCACGAACCCCACCGCGAGCGTGAGCGCCATCAATGACAGGTTGTCGAGCGAATATCCGAGGGAGTACATCACCGCGAACGTCCCGACGAGCGACATCGGAAGCGCCAAACTCGGAATGACCGTCGCCGATACGTTCCGCAGGAAAATGAAGATCACCATGATGACCAGAAACAGAGTCAGCACCAGTGTGTGTTTCACGTCGGTGACGGAATCCTGAATCGCGACCGACCTGTCATACAGAGTATTGATCTGGACGCTTGGCGGAATCTGATCCCGCATGGATGTCACCAGGTCCTTTACTGCCTGCGCTACCTCAACCGTGTTGGTTCCCGGCTGCCTCTGCACGGCGAGCACGATCGAGCGGGATCCGTTATACCAGCTCGCCGCGCGATTGTTTTCGACGTCGTCGAGCACGTTGCCGACCTCGTCGAGATGAACCGCTGCTCCGTTGCGATACGCAACGACGAGGTGCCGGAAACCGGCTGCGTCCTGGAGCTGGCCATTGGCGAGAATCGTCGAAGCCTTCGATGTGCCCCAGAGAATTCCGGTCGGCAAGCTGACGTTCTGCGCCGAAATTGCGCTGGCGACGTCGTCGATGCCGATGCTGCGGTTGGCCAGCGACGTAGGGTCGAGCTGCACACGGACCGCATACTTCTGCCCGCCGAAAACCTGCACCTGGGCAATGCCCGGAACTGATGAGATGCGCTGGGCAAGAAATGTCTCGCCGTACTCGTCGAGCTGCGAAAGAGGAAGCGTGTTTGACGTGAGCGCGAGATACAAAATCGGCTGGTCGGCCGGATTCACCTTTCGATACGAAGGCGGAAGAATTCCCTGCGGAAGACTTCTAAGCGTCTGCGAGATTGCCGCCTGAACGTCCTGAGCCGCCGCGTCGATATTGCGATCGAGCGAGAACTGAATCGTTATGCCGGCGGAGCCGAGCGAGCTTTGCGACGTCATGTTGTCGATGCCCGCGATGGTCGAGAATTGTTTCTCGAGCGGCGTTGCGACGGCAGCCGCCATCGTTTCCGGACTTGCACCCGGAAGATTGGCATTGACGCTGATCGTCGGAAAATCGACGGAAGGAAGATCGCTGACCGGCAACTTCCGGTACGAGCTGATGCCAAAGAACAAAAGCCCGATCATGACCAATGCAGTCATGACCGGACGGCGAATGAAAATCTCCGTCACTTCTTCCCCCCCCCGATCGCCGTCGTCGAGCCCGGACCTTTGATCGATACCTTCGAGCCGGAAGTCAATCGCGACTGTCCCGTCAGGATTACTTTCTCGCCTTCAGTCAATCCACTCCCGATTACTACCACTGAATCGACCGTACGTGCCACCTTAACAGGCTGCTGCTTCGCCTTGTTTGTGCCGTCCACAGTGAACACATACGTCCCCTGCTGACTCGTCAGCACTGCTGAGGCAGGGAGGGTCAGAGCGTTCGCGTCAACGTAGAGTTGAAGGGCAACCGAAACGAACTGCCCGGGCCACAACGTGCCTTGCTCATTTCCGAACCTCGCCTTGAGCAAAACAGTTCCGCTACTGGCATCCACATTGTTGTCGACGAACGAAAGTGTGCCGTTGAGGGAGGCCGATGAACCCTCCGACGGCTTCGCCTGAACCGGGAGGATTTTGTTGCCGGAGTAGTACTTCTGGATGTCCGGAAACTGGCTCTGAGGCACCGTGAACCGAACGAGAATCGGCTGAATCTGGTTGATGACGACGAGTGGATCGCCATTGGCCTTCACAAGGTTGCCCTGACGAACGAGCAGGCTGCCGGTGCGCCCGGTGATTGGAGCGCGAATGGTGCAGTTCGCAACGTCGACCTGAGCTTTTGCCACGGTCGCACGATCCGCTTCGACGGTTGCCCCAGCAGAAGCAGCTGTTGCCTGCACCTGGTCGGTCTGCGACCGCGTCACGTAGCCCTGCTGAACCAGAGCGTCATAGCGGGTCGCCTCGCGCCTCGCATTTGCTGCCTGCGCTTCATCGCGCGCGAGCTGGCCGCGCGCTTGATTCAGCGTGGCGACGTAGGGACGGGAATCGATCTGAAAAAGCACTTCACCCGCATGGACGTCCTTGCCTTCAGAGAATGAGACATTCTGCAGCAAGCCGCTCACCTGCGCTTCAATCGAGACGGTCTGCAGCGGCTCGACCACGCCGTTGCTGGTAAGGACATACGGCACTGTACTGCGGCGAACGGCGGTAATGCTTACCGGTGTCGGAGGCCTCTTTGGTGGATCTTTCCTGGAGCACGCTCCCGCAGTGAAGGCGAAAACTGAAAAGAGCAATCGGCAGAATCTCGTACTCATGGTTTTATGACGTTTGGAAGATTTGGCTTTGCAATTGGATCCGCAGAGAACGAGAATGGGGTTTGTCCGCGCGTGTTGAGGACGCCGGCGTCGCGCGCAAGGTGCGCGAGAGCAGTGTACCACTGCCATCGCGACTGAACCTGCTGCGCGCGCGCGTTGGCCAGCGCGCTCTGAGCTGTGAGAAGATCCAGGATGCTGCCGACACCTTCCCGGTAGCGACCGGCCGCGACCTGCTCGGATTGCTGTGCGCTGGCCAGCAGCTGGTCAGCAGTGGCAACGCGTTGCTCCGACGTCTGCAACGCGTAGTAAGAGACAAAGACCTGCGTAATGACGTTCTGTCTCGTCTGGTCGGCAGCGGCGCTCACGGCGTCCGCGCGAGCCTGAGCGGCCGCCACATCGTACTGGTGTGCGAAACCGTTGAAGATCGGGATCGAGAGGCCGAGGGTCATGCTGTAGGCTGGACCAGTAGCGCTCGACCCGGTCGGCGAAACATACAGGCGGCTCGCATTGCTCCCGAGCGACAGGGATGGAAGCTCTGCAGATCGTGCGACTCGGATCTGCGCACCCGCCGCTGCCGCCTGTGCTCTGGCTGCCGCGAGATCGGGACGGTTGAGCAACGCATCGTTGATTACGCTGTCAACGCTCTGCGAAATCATTCCGACTGGGATCGCTGCGGGCATTGGCTGGAGATCGAATGGCAGATTCGCCGGTAGCCCCAGCGCGGATGCAAGGGAGCCGCGCGCGGCCTGCAGATTTCCCTCGATGGTCTCGAGGTTGAGCTGTTCCTGCGAGAGTGCTGTCTGCGATTGGAGGACATCTGCGATCGTCGCGAGGCCGACTTTGTTTCGTTGCTGCGCCGACGTGAGGTTAGCCTGCGCCTCCGCAATCGCCGATCGCTCGGCCGCCAGCAAGGCGGCGGTCGCTGAATATGAGAAAAACGCGATCTCGGCCTGGAGAACGACATTCTGGAGTGTCGCGTTGTGATTGAGATCTGCCGCGAAAAGGTTCTCGCGCGCTGCCTCGATGGACCCCGATCTCCCCCCAAAATCGAACAGCAGATAGTTCAGCGAGAGCGACGGACCATACTGGTTTCTGTCACTGGTATTGCGGCCCGGGGTAACCGGTGAGTGCGACCGAGTCAGGTCAACCGAACCGTTGATGGTAGGAAAGTATTGTCCGCGCGTTGCGCCGAGTACATCTGCGGCTTCACGGGCCTGTGCCCATGATTCGCGCGTGGCTGGATTGTTTCGAAGCGCGAGATCGACTACGTCGGCCAGCGTCAGCTGCTGGATTCGCGGGGCAAGGTCGGCCGGGATTGCAGTTGTCGCTTTCTGTACTGAAGGCTCAACCCTGAGCGCATGGCGCGGGGCGGTCCAGGGCGCGCTCGACGAAGGCGCCACGGCAGGTACCCCGTCCACCTGCGAAAGATTGGTCGCGCAAGCGATTCCAAGGCCCGATAAGACGAAAACCAAACCGGGCTTGATGTGTTTGATATTGATACACGTTGAGCTTGAGTTCATCCCCACATACGTCCAGGTGTGTCCTTCTGTTGATTAGGCTCACAAAAAGCCCCGGATGTGCGAAGATCCGGGGCCTGACAATTCTTGACTGCTGAGCAGGAACCTGGCCTGACGGGGCTCCTATCGCCGCATCAGGAAAAAATATCCCGCAACGAGAACGAGGACTACCAGAAGAATGAGCAGTGTGGGGCCGCCTTTCTTCCGGTCCGCGCTGGCGGGAGTAGGAGCCAGAATTGGATTGGTAATCGTGTCCCGCTTTGTCATTGCGTCCGGGTCGTGTCCGGCCGGGCTGGCGATGTCAACGACGGAGACGCCCAGGGGAAGCCGTCCGCGGCGAAACGAAAGCTCGGCAGACCCGACTTCGATCCTGTCACCATCTGTGAGCTTCTGCGGAGTGACCACCGTCTCCCCATTGAGCTTCGTGCCTGTCGGGCCATTGGCGTGGAGCACGTACTGATCGCCCTCTGACCGTACTTCGGCGTGCACGCGCGAAACGGACGGCTCACGAATGACGATGCGGCTCGCGGCATCGCGGCCGATCGAAAAAGTCTCGGCTGTAAGCGGATATGCACGCCTCTCGAATTCATACACGAGATAGCACTGGCCCTGCCCTGAATCGTCGTTCATCCTTTCCATGTTATCAGAGTAATGCCAGATTGGTCAATGCACCGGAAAAAATCTACCAAGTGAACCCCCCGGGCGAGGAATTCAATGGCTACCAAACTCGAGAAGGTGCTCAAGCGCGAGATCGAGATCGATGGGCAGTCGTACATCGCCGCCCTTTCTCCCGACGGCGTCAAGGTTACGAAGAAAGGTTTTCGGAAGGGCAACGAGATTTCGTGGCGCTCCATCGTCAGCGGTGATGCCCAGCTCAATGAGGACCTGAACAACTCCATCGAAGCAAGCAGCTCCGGGGAGTAGCCGGGCCGCCCGGCGCAGCGCGTCGCTGACGGCTCGATCATGGAGTTGCGGAGTCTGATAGATGCTCCTGGATGACGACCCAGCGGCCTCCTCGATTCACGAATACCGCAGTCCAGGCTCCGCCAATCACATGGGCCATGCCCATCGGGTTGATGTGAGGAATGCGGTAGGTCGCAGTCATGACCGCTGCATCAGGGGCGAGCACATCTATGTACATCGAAGTCCATTGCCATTTTGGATTTCGCATGTTGCTTCCGACGTACTGCCAGAACATCGCGATCTGCGATTGAAGCTCGGCCCTCGTGGTGCTTGTGTGCCCGCCGCTGGTCGAGTAAACGGGTCCGCTGACCGGGTACAGACTCATCAGCCGGCCTACAACGTTGGGCTTCGACAAATCGTATGTATTGGTGACGAGGTGACGAAGCGAATCCGAAACTGCCTTTTGCTGTGACGGCGAAACACGATGGGGAGATTCTGGTCCGCACGCGAACTGGGCCAACGCAGCCAAGCCCAGCGCCAGTGCAATGAAGCGGGTTTTCGTAGAAACCATGCTGTCTCCCTATTGAGACAAAAATTGTCATCGTTTGAGGACAAAACTACCCGTTTTGTCGCGCTATCAGGGGGAAACTGCAATGGCTCAGCCGTTGCCCTCTAGTGTATACAATTTCGGCGGACCGTTCTTCAATCGGAGACGGATGACCGCGTGAAGTGAATTAGGAGGATAAAGTGCGCAAATTCCTGAGCCTGGCTGGTATTGCCGGTGCATTGGCCGTGGGTGCCTGCAGCAGCAAGAGCGCCGTGATGAGCGATGATCTCAAGAAAGATCTCGATGTCGCGTCGACATCATCGAACGCAATCAATCTTGGTGCTCCCCAGACGCCTGGAACCCAGGTAGTCTCCGCCATCGAGCGTAACACGCCTCCGGCGCCGCGGCATGTCGCGCAGTCGCAACGTGTCGTCAAGCACCACGCGGCGCCTAGAGGACTTCCGGCTCCAGTCGAGGTTCAGCGCGCAGATGCGAGCCCGCAGGTCGAGCCACAGCCGGAAGAAGTGAGACCCACTCCGGTTGATCCGGCTCCGTTGCCGAGCCCCCGTCCGCAGCCCGTCGCCACGACAAATGGCGATGGCCGAACCGAAGGCAGGGGCGCTGGCAGCAACATCGGAAGCATTCTCGGCGGAATCTTCACCGTAGTTATTCGCGGCGGCGGAGTAGACGGCGACAACTGTGATCCTCGCACCGAAGGTCGTGGACGCCCGTCGGTGAACAATCGCATCCCGGTTATCGGCACGTTCCCGGGTGGCGGTCGTATCGGTGGCGGTTTCCCAGGCGGCAGGCGTTACCGCTTCTAGTATTTATCAATTGGCGCGACGTCGCGGTGAGCTTTACTGCGGCGTCGCGTCTTTCGTTTCATGAGCCCAAATATGAACACAGTCATCGGAAAATCGGTCGCGTTTGTCGCGCTTGCGTCACTTCTCGCAGTAGCGGGTTGCAAAGATTCGAAGAAGCCTGAAGATGCTCTGGCTCAGGACACGAGCCTGAACAGCGATCTCGCTCTGGCAAATCACGACACCGCGTCACAGCCACAGCTGAAGGACGTGCCCGTTTCGCCCCAGCCAGCGCCTGCAGCGGCGGAGCCGGCTCCCGCGCCTATCGTTCGTCGGCCGGTGACGCGAGTCCTCACTCCCAGACCTGTTGTCAGGACGCCTGTCAAGACAACTCCGGCACCTGAGCCGACTGAGCGTGTTACCGCGAGCGGGAACACCGAGCGCGTATCGTCACCCGGCTCTGAAAGGCCGCTCGGCGTCGTTTCTTCCGGGGCCGAAATCGCGCTTTCTTCGGGTCAACGCATCTGCACCAACACCAGCAGCGTGGGTGACAAGTTCACTGCGCAAATCGCGGATCCCGTCATGGGCGCGAATGGAACGGTGATTCCGGCGGGTGCCACAGCAACGGTTGAGATCTCGTCGCTTAGCAAGAGCAGCGGAGATGGATCGAAGATCGCCATCGGTCTTCGCGTCGAGTCAGTGTCGTTTGGAGGGAAGACGTATGCTGTGACTGCGGAGACGACATACGCACAAATCGATCAGGTTCGCGCAGAGACTCGTGGCAACGACACGAAAAAGGTCGTTACCGGTGCTGCCATTGGTGCGGTGCTTGGACAGATATTCGGTCACTCGACCAAGTCTACGGTGATAGGCGCGGCTGGCGGCGCGGCAGCTGGGGCGGTTGTCGCGAATCGGAATGCCGACTATGATGGGTGCGTTCCGAGCGGTGGCCGTATCACGATTCGCCTGACAGAGCCGCTCACGATTCAGGCGACCGAATGAGCTCACTTCGTGCGAATACAAATCGCTCTCGCGGTGCTGGCCGCCGTTGGCGGATGCAAAAAATCTGACTACGTCCGGCGGGGTGATACAATCAGTATCTCACCGCCAGTTGCAGCATCCGCCCCGAAGGAAATGGTTTCGGTGACGGACAGCGGCCCGGAGCCAACGCTTACGTGCGGCGTATCCGAATCCACCAGATTGACTGACGAGGGGATTGGCGACCTCACGCGCGGTAGATCGGTCAGTGAAGTGAAGCGTCTGTGCGATGTACAAGGTGAGTCGCAACGGCGCGGCGCTGACGGGCAAACCAGGCGAGTGCTCACGGTAGAGATCGGAGCTGAGATCATTCCGGCCGTCGTCGTTGACGACAAGATCTTTCAAATCGAGATCAACACACCGCGCTTCGCTACCGACGACTCGCTTGGCGTAGACACTCCGCTCAGGCGAATCGCGCAGATGCGAGGCGCGCAGTTCGCTCCCGGCGAAGATGGAGTGTATGGCTTTGTCGCCGCGCGATGCGGATTGAGCTTTCGTTTTTCACTGCCGTTGCGGCCGCCAGCCGGTGGGCAGTGGACTGTCGCCACCATCGATAGGGATCATGGGGATGCAGCTGTCGATCGAGTGCTTGTAAAGCGATGTGCGCTCTGATGCGAAACGAGTTCTACCAGTCGGTGGGCGCGTAGTCTTTCAGGAATTTTCCCCAGATGTGCACTCCGGTGTTTGTGCCGGAAATGATTGGGTCTACAATCCGCGCAGCTCCGTCCACGATGTCTAGTGGAGGATGAAAGCGGTGCTCTTCAGTCTTTCGCGCAGCGATCTCTGCCGGATCCTCGTCTGTGATCCATCCGGTATCGACGCTATTCATGTGAATGCCATCAGCGTGATAGTCTGCAGCAGCCGTTCTCGTCATCATGTTCAACGCCGCCTTCGCCATGTTGGTATGCGGATGGCGCGTGGTCTTGAATGTTCGGTAAAACTGGCCTTCCACGGCCGAGACGTTTACGATGTGCTTGTCTCGATTCGCGGTTCGCAACATGAGCGGTTTCAATCGCGCATTGATGATGAACGGCGCAACGGCGTTCACCAGATGCACCTCGAGGAGCTCCACTGACGGGACTTCCGCCATTGTCATCCTCCAGGAATTCCTGTCGCGCAGATCCAGCTGCTGCAGGTCCTGGTCGAGCGCACCGGTCGGAAACAGGGCTTTCTGTGCGATGACCTCATCGGGCAGCAAGGGCACCTGCGACAATTCCGCCGAGTGAGTCAGGCCGGCGACTGCCGAGACTTGCTGGCCGAGGGTGACTGCGGCGGCGTTCCCTTCGGGAAGCATGTGATAACCGCGAAGACCTTCGTAATGTCCAAGAAGCTTTCGCTCATCGTCGCGCATGATGTTCACCGAGAGACGCTCGCCGTCCATCATGTGCTCGTAGAACTCGGGGGGTCGCCGGACAGTCTGGCACGCGTTGTTGATGATGAAATCAAGCCTGTCCCGGGTTGCCAGAAGCTCAGTGCAAAATGCCTCGACACTCGGCGTATGCCTGAGGTCCAGCCCGAAAATCTCAAGGCGGGCACTCCACTCCGCGAAGTCAGGCTCGCGAGCGTATCGTGCAGCTGAGTCGCGTGGAAAACGCGTTGTGACGATAAGCCGGGCGCCAGCGCGGAGAAGCTTTATCCCCGCCTGATACCCAATCTTGACGCGGCCTCCGGTAATCAGGGCGACACGACCACTCAGGTCTGCCAGCTCGCTTCGCTTTGCGAAGTTGATGCTTGCGCATGCAGGACAAAGCTGATCGTAGAAATGATGCAGCTGATCGAAATCGTTCTTGCAGATGTAACAGTTCAGCGTTTCGTGCGAATGCGTTGATTCGCTCTCCGGGTCGATGTCATTCGGCTCGAAGTCCCTGGGCGGAAAGACATTGGGAGTGGTGAAGACCGTCTCGCGCCGAAGTTTCCTGATTCCAGTCGCCGAAAGCTGCGACTCGGCCCTGTTGACACGCTCTGCCTTTCGCTGGCGCTTGGTAACCTTGAGCAGGCGGCGCCGATCGGTGGCGTCGGGGCGGGAAACTTTTCCGGCGGCGTGGAGGAGCCGGGTGCGCTCGTCTTCGCTGAGGTTGGCGAGGACAGCGCGATTTTCAGCTACCGATTCGAGTAAAGCAACTGCGGCACTAACCCTTTCGGAGAGAGTGCCGCCGTCGTCAGAACTTTTTGATGAGGCCGGCTCCATTGCTCGTAAACTAAACGAGCCGGCAGGCTACCTCAGCGTCACGTGCTTCGCTATTTCCTCGTCAGCTTCCCGGTCTGCGTGTCGAATTGTGCAGCGAGTCCCCAGTTGAACGCCGATCCGCTCTGCGAGAGCGAAAAGAAATCGAAGTCTCCGAATTTGCGGTCGCCCGCGGCATTCAGTTTTGTCCAGCCGCTCGCGCCATAGAAACCGTCTGCAGCGGTCACGAGCGCGGTTTTTAGCGCCGCGGTGTGGCCGGTTCCGCCGACGGCCAGATATGCCTGAGCCGTCAGCCAGACGGCATCGTACACCGCGAGTGCAAACGCATCCGGCTGCGCGTTTGCGCGGGCTGCGATGCGGGCTGCGACGGGCTGCCAGCGCGCGCTCGCTCCGTCATCCACTCCAGGTGTCGGAGTCCAGAAGCCAACTTTCTTTGCAAATGCAGCCGCGACCGCGTTCGTTCGCAGCGGCTCGTTCAAGGCTGTGCCATCGGTGCCGTACCACCGAACCGACGAGAGTACTGGATCGGCGGAAGCGAGCTTCATGATGTCTACCACTTCGTCGAACCCCGCGTGAGCTACTGCAACTCCGGCAGTGCCACCCCGCTCGGTGATAGCAGCCTGAACCTGTGTTTTGAGGGCCGCGATGGAAGGAGCAAAATCTGTCGTGGCGGCGGTGTATTGAACTCCCGGCTTGACTGTTCCAGCGCTCCCGAACAACGCTCTCGTGGCGACCTGAAGGCCAACGTTGCCTGCATCGTCGCGCCAGTACGGGATGATGGTCGTCATGCCGTCGGCTTTCATGAGTCCGGCAAGCGCAACTGCTTCGAGCGTGTCGGATGGGGTAAGACGGAAAATATTGTCGTTGGGAATCGCGAGAGTTCCGGCCGTGCTCGACTGGCTGATTACGATCACGTTATTCGCATCGACGTACGGTTTGAGAACCGCGACTTCAGCACTCGACTGCGGCCCGATGACGACTTCCACGCCTGCGGCTTTCATGGTTGTCAGCTCAGCCAGGCTTGTGGCCGGAATGAGCTTCGTGTCCTGGATCGACGCGCTAAAGTGCATTCCGGTATTGCCGGCCGCGACATACTGATTCACGTCCTCGATGCCAATCTCCATTGCCGCCTTGCTGGTGACCCCGAGCGTTGACCAGTTACCTGTAAGCGAGAAAAGGCCGCCGATGACGACTTCCTGTGGGGTACCGGGGGCAGTCGTACTTTTGTCGCAGGACGCAAGCGCAACCGCCGAAGCGAGGAGCGCGCACACTCTAAGCATGTGACGAGCGGCCACATAGGTTTTAGTGCGCGCGTGAACGAGCTGGGGCATGTTGTTGACCTTATTTGGGGGAGAAAGTCCGACGAAGATACAATCGTTTTCCGGATCGTGCCCGTACAACGCTGTCGTTTTAGGACTTGGCGCAATGGGAAGCGCAACGCTCTATCATCTCGCTCGCCGCGGACTTCGTGTGCTCGGGATCGAGCAGCTTACGCCGGGCAATGCAAGTGGGTCTTCGCACGGTGACAGCAGAATCATCCGAGAGATGTATTTCGAGCACCCGCTTTACGTTCCTCTGGTTCAGCGTGCATACGAGCTTTGGCACGAGCTGGAGGCTGCAGCCGGAAGACCGCTGATGACCATCGACGGCGGCCTGATGATTGGTCCGGCTGACGGAGCGATTGTCACAGGCACGTTGAGAAGTGCGAGCGAGCACAACCTCCAGCACGAAGTTTTGAGTCCCGACGAAACGAGAAGGCGTTTCCCCGCGTTCGACATGGCGGATGACGTTGTGGCGGTTTTGGACCCCCGCGCCGGCTATCTGGATCCCGAAGCGTGTATTCAGGCGCATGTCAGTCTCGCGGTAAGCGCTGGAGCAGAGGTCAGACTAAACGAGGCAGTTCTCAGCTGGACACCGGACGGCGAAGGTGTCCGCGTCACGACATCCGCAGGAGTCTACGTTGCTGATCGACTGGTCATCGCTGGAGGCGCGTGGAACAATCAATTGCTCCGCGATCTCGAGTTATCCCTTCAGATCGAGCGACAGGCGGTGTTCTGGCTCGCGCCGGATGCCCCGAATTACGAGTCGGCCCGATTCCCGATTTTTGCTTACGAATACAAGCCGGGTCACATCTGCTACGGGTTCCCGCGACTGGCGCGGGGAGTCAAAGCGTCGGTAATGCACAGTGGCGAGATCTGTCGAAGTCCCGATGGTGTCCGCCTGACGGTTGATGACAGCGAGGTCGAGCCATTGCGGGCGGCGCTCAGGCCGGTGTTACCTCAATTATCTCGAGCGCGCGTAATTCAGACTTCGACGTGCCTGTTCACGAATACTTCCGATCATGATTTCCTGATTGATTTTCATCCGGCGTACAAGCAGGTACTGATTTCGAGTCCCTGCTCTGGGCACGGTTTCAAATTCTCCAGCGCGATCGGGGAGCTACAGGCGGACCTTCTGGTTGACGGTACGACTCGATTCGATATTTCGGCGTTCAGATATGATAAATACGATCTGTGACAAAGGCGTTTAAAAAGGTGGCGACATTTTGCCGCGCTGCTCCGTTTGCTTATGACGCGCTACCTGCCTCCAGCTAATCTGGCCGCCTGCTAACTGCTACTACGTACTTTCGCCTCCGTTGTCTTGCTTTTAAGCAGGTAGCCAGATTAGCTGGAGGCAGGCAGCGCGTCTGAATGCAGCGAGCGATCGGGCGCACCAAGCCCTAGTAGTTTCCTCAGAAGCAAAATCGGCGAGAGCGCGGTGGTTGCTGCGTTGTCCGATGGCCTCTCCGCCCTTAACGTGACCCTGCATGACGATTGCGCGAGAATTTCTTCCCCTCGATGAGCTCGGCCGACGCCGGATCAAGATCGCATTTGTCGGAACTCACGGAGTGGGCAAGACAACTCTTTGTTTCGAGCTTGCCGCTCAGCTCAAGCGGCTTGACCTGGGCGTCGAGCTAGTGAAGGAAGTTGCTCGTCGCTGTCCGCTTCCAATCAACGAGCAGACAACGCCAGATGCTCAGGCCTGGATACTTCATACGCAAATGGCGGAAGAACTTTCTGCCGCAGCGAGTTACGAGGTCGTCATCTGCGACCGATCTGTTCTTGACAACTACGCTTACCTGGTTGCGCGCACGGGTCGGAGGCGAGACCTGGATGCTCTGGTCGAAAAATGGATCGGCACATATCAGGCGCTGTTCAAGGTGCCCGTTCTGGACGCGCCCTCGTACGACGGAACGCGTGCTGTAAGTCGCAGGTTTCAGCTCGACATCGATTCAATCATCGACGATCTGGTGACCGCGTTTCGCGTCGATGTTTTTCATCTCGACCCGTCAGATCGCGACCACTGGATACCAGAGGTAATGCAGAACCTCGGGCTCGTTGGTCGCCAACCTCAAATCGATCTGTTCAGCGCGAATAGCGCGTCCACCGCGTCGTAGCCCGTCGGCATTTGTACTCCGCGTGAAGATGCGCCGGCCTTCAACAGCATCTCAACGGATGATGGCGATCTTCGCTGCATCCAATACGAATCGACGCACGCTTTTACAGCCATTTGAAGCGGTGTGCGGCCTCCGGCATCGACCGAGTTTGCGTCGGCTCCCCGCTCGAGCAGCAGTTTCAAAGTGTCGTGCCGCGCCCGCCACGCGGCAACGTGAAGTGCTGTGCTGTTTCTGGCGATTCCAAAATATGGGTCGCCGTGCACTGACAAAGCGCTCAGAGGCACGCCCAGATCCAGGAGGTTACGCACTCCGTCGGTATTTCCATTTCCCGCGAAATTACAGAGGAACGTGCCTCCGTCCGCCCGCATCGCGACGACGAGCCCAGGGTCCCGGTCAACGATGCCAGCGATTGCTGCTCGATCGTTCTCCGCGCATGCTGCAAGCAGCGCGTCAACACCATGGACGTCCGCCAGGATTCCTTTCTCCCTGAACAAACGCAGGACGTCGCCGCGTCCTCGCCGGGAAGCGATTTCTGACACGAAAACGGGCCGTGAATCATTGAACCGCACAGGGGTCGTCGCAACGAGCATCGGCTCTCCCGAGTGATCGAGCAGAATGCGTAAAGTCTCGATCTCGTTATCCCGGAGCAGCGCGTTCTGAATTGCCGTTTTTCCCCACTGGGTCATCCTGTCTGGGCGGACCCCGTTTTCCAGCAACCACTTTATGCCTTCGTAGTCGTGCCAGTCCGTCTTGCGAAGAAGCAGAGTTGCAAGACTATCCTCGCTGAGCTTGCCGCTCCCGACCAGCACCTTGAGCGCGTCGTTGTCGTAAGTCTCGGGCGCATGATATGGCGTCTCGCCATCGTTTGGATCGGCGCCGTGCTCGAGGAGCAGTCGCGTCAGGTCCGCGTCGCTCGCGATTCCGGCCGCGCCGTACAGAACGCTCTCCCACTGGGATTTCGGCTGGTGGTCAGACTCGAACCAACCCGAATTCGCGCTTGCGCCTGCCTCGAGAAGGATCGACGCAGTGCGCACAAAATCAGCGGATCGCGCCCGCTCAACGCGGAGGTACCGCGAAAAACACAAATACGTAATCGCGTCCCAGTTTCGCGGGCCGCCCTTGGCTGTTGCGAGGTCTTTATCGCCTTCTATGAAGCGAGCAACCTCTTCGTGAGAGCCGAGGATGGCTGCTGCGTAGATGTTGGCATTCGCGACATTTGGATTGGCGGCTCGAATCTCCTCGGCCTGATCGACCGCGCCGGAATTGTGTGCCTTGCCTTGCCGAACGCTCGCTGCTTCGATGAATGCCGCAATCTTGTCCGTCACCGGTGGTCGCTATCGGGTTGGTATCTTCTGGTGCTCGATGTGAGCCTTGAGCTGAAGCAGATCGAGTTTCGACTGCATTCGAAAGGCCGAGATCATTATTGTCGAACCGAGGCCAATGATGCCATCGCTCGCCTTCGGTTTCGGGCCGGCGTGAATGGCCTGAATCGAGTCGAGCAATGGCGATACAACGGTGCTGACGATGTTGGTAGAGTCGCCGGCCGCGACGAGTGAATCGCGCCGGACCGCGATTACACGATGTGTAGAGTCGCTCACGAGCTGAAAAGCGAGGAGGTGGTCTGGATTCACCTCCGTTATCTGCCATGTCATCGGGCGCTGCGGTACGGCGAATGTCGACTTCATTGCGACCTGCAGCGAATCTCCCACAACGAGGGGACCGTGACGCGTTGTGGTGATGGTATTTCCATTGGCCATCCACTTTGGGACGGAATCACCGTTAGCGAGCGCGGCAAAGACGCGAGCAGGCGTGCCTGCGATTGTTACTCGCTCGGTTCCATCAGAGGACAGATTTTTCTGGACGGCCTGATATCCCCACCATCCGCCGACGAGAATCAGTAGAACCAGCGCAACCAGAATTCCGACCAGCCATTTCCACATGAGATTTTCCGGTGAGGTTGGACCTAGCGACATTCGAAAGGAATTGACTCTGCGTCAAGAGGCTTGGCGCAGAGAGCATTCGAGGCAGTGAATTAGCCATCTTTGTGGATGCATACGAAAATCAGGGGATGAAGTGACAGACCGGGCATTGGAGCTGGATCTGGTGGTGATTGGTGGTGGACCTTGCGGACTCGCGACGGCTATCACGGCGCAGGCCGCGGGCCTGAACGTCGAGGTCATCGAGGCCGAGGCGGTCGTGAGCACGATTACTCAGTATCCGAGCTACGTGAATTTTTTTTCTACGGCGGAGAAACTTTCGCTTGGCGGAGTTCCGTTTGTTGTCGCGACGGACAAGCCATCCAGGCGGGACGCGCTGGCTTACTATCGCGCGATCGTGAAGCATTTCGCGATCAGGCTCCGTCAATACGAGAGAGTTACGTCCATTGAGAAGTCAGGCACCGGGTTCGTCGTTCGTTCGACGAAGCGCAACGGAGTGGTCGGCGAAACGCGCGCAAAGGCAGTGGTTGTCGCGACTGGATATTTCGGATCGCCGAACTATTTGCGCGTTCCCGGCGAAGACATGCCGCATGTGGCCCACGTGTATCGCGAGGGGCATGAGGCATTCGATCAGGACGCGGTCGTGATAGGCGGCGGAAATTCAGCGGCAGAAGCGGCGCTCGATCTGTGGCGCTCGGGAGCGCGCGTAACACTCGTTCACTTCGGTCCGACGTTCGACAAGCGAATAAAGCCGTGGGTGTTGCCGGATTTCATCAATCGCGAGAAAGAAGGCGCAATCGGAACCCGGTGGGATAGCCGTGTCAGTGCGATTGACGGAGCCGGTGTGACACTCGACACACCAGCTGGACAGGAAAAACTTCCTGCGACGTTCGTCTACGTGATGACTGGTTTTGCCCCAAACGTCGACCTTCTTCGAAACGCAGGCGTTCCAATCAACGCGGTGACCGGAATTCCCGAACACGATCTGGCGACGCTCGAGACGTCAGTGCCGGGAATTTTCATCGCCGGGGTTGTAGTTGCCGGGTTCGACGCCAACAAGATTTTCATCGAGAACGGGCGTTACCACGGCGACAAAATCGTTGCGCGGATTCTTGGGAACAACGCACCGGGAGAGCCTAGACTCAGCGCGGAGCTCGACACGTAGCTATTCCGCAGTTTTCTTGTCGCGGCCAAATGGATCGCCGGCCAGCGATTCAGTATGTAGCACGCACACCCATTTTCCCGTCCGCTTCACCCACACTGATGAGTCGTTCGCGTCGAACGTCAGTGTCTTCCCTTCGACGACGATCCGCTCGCTGACCTTGTACGCGACAATCGCGAGGTCATCTCCGATCATGCGCACCTGTGCCGTCTTGTCATCGAACGAGTACTCTTGGAGATCCCACGTCGATTCCTGCGTCATCTTCGCCATCGACTTCTGGTCGATCGCTGAAATTCCCTGCGCGCCGACAATGATGCAGCCGTCGTCCGTCATCGCGCCCGTGCCAGGGCCGTCCTTTTTTTGAATCGAAGCCCAAAAACGGCGTTCGATGTCGAGAAGCTGGGTATTTCCGGGAGTTGGATTCAACTGGGTTCCTTGTGGGAGTTTTGCCTTGTTTATCAGCACTGACTGTGCCTCCACGACTTGTGCGGGCTGAACAACGCGCGTATACTGAACCATATGGTTCAGTATACATCTCGCATCAGCTCGACATTCGCCGCCGTCTCTGACCCGACGCGGCGCGGTGTTCTCGAACGGCTTGGACAAGGGCAACACTCCATAACCGAGCTTGCCGAGACTTTCGAAATGACGCTTACCGGGATGAAGAAACATGTGCAGGTGCTCGAAGACGCCGGCTTGGTAAAGACAAAAAAGACGGGTCGAGTCCGCACGTGCACACTGGGCCCACGCCGCCTGGCGGAAGAAGCCGCCTGGATTGGCAAATACCAGAAAATGCTCGACGAGCGCCTCGATAGCCTGGGCGATTTCCTCGAGCGCACATAAGGAGATGAAAAATGACCGCTACAGCCAAACCGGTAACGATCACACCGCCAAGCGACCGCGAAATTTTGATCGAGAGAACCTTCGATGCATCACGCGACCGGGTGTGGAAGGCTTTCACGGAGCCGGCACTCGTTGCCCAATGGTGGGGACGTGGCAACAAGCTCGTGATCGAGCGAATGGAGCCTGAGCGGGGTGGCCATTGGCGCTACGTCGAGCACACCGATCACGGCGTGTTCGGATTCGAGGGACGCTACCGTGAAGTCACGCCACAGGACCGAATTGTTCGGACATTCGAGTGGGACGGCATGCCCGGCCACGTCATGATCGAGACTACGACGTTCGAAGATCTTGGCGGCAGCCGCACGAAGGTTACGACAACATCACTGTCTCATACGACCGAGGAGCGCGACGGAATGCTCAACTCGGGAATGGAAGGCGGAGTAAACGAAAGCTATCAGGCGCTCGCTCGCCTGCTCGCAACCACGCAGTAAAATGCGAGACGGTAAAACTCTCCCCCTTGTCGCCGCGTTCGCGTGCGTCCATAAGCGCCGCTCATCGATTGTCGTCATCCTGTAACAGAATTTCGGCACACCAGTCCAGCTCTTCGGGTCGCCACCTGCCGGCGACCCAGGCTGGGCTCCCGAGCCGAGGTAGTCCCGTTTCGCATCTCCCGGGAGCGCAAACTTTGTTGCCCCGCGGCGGGGCCTTGTTGCCAGATATGCGAGAAGTGCAGTGTCCGGGTCAGGAATTGTTTGGCCCCTCCATCCTTACTCGAGAATCTGCTTTGCGAAAGTTTGAAAATCGATGTTGGCACCGCATACGATGATGCCAACGCTCTTTCCATCCAGGCGTGAGCGCAGCGGATACATCAACGCTGCCAGCGCGGCGGCCCCGGCCGGTTCAACCGCCAGCTTTGCAGACAGGAACAACAAGCGCATCGCATCGCGGATCTGATCATCGTTCACGAGTACCACTTCATCCACGAATCCCTTGTTGAGCGCCAGGGAATAAGGTTCCGAGCGCGGTGCACCGAGCGAATCGGCGATAGTACGCACCGCGTCGATCGATTCCGGCGAGCCCGTCTGAAATGATCGGCTCAACGTGTCCGCACCCTCCGGCTCGACGACATAGACGGCAGTCGTGGAACTCATCTGCTTCACTGCGCAGGCGACACCGCCCGAAAGCCCACCACCGCCCGCAGCAACGATTACCGCATCGAGCGTCCCACCAGCTTCGCGGACCTGATCGATGAACTCCATTCCTACCGATGCGGTCCCGAGCGCCGTCTTTGGGCCTTCATACGGATGTACGAAGGTCCGCCCCTCCGTCGATTCGATATCCCGAACCCGTGCAAACGCCTCCGTGACATTATCTACGAGCTCGACGTTACCTCCAAGCTGCCGGCACATTTCAACGCGATACGCGTTTGCGGTTTTCGGCATCACCAGCTTCGCTGTCGTCCCCAGAACCCGTGCAGCGTAAGCAACCGCAATCGCGTGATTGCCAGCGGAGACCGCCGTCACACCCCGCGAAAGCGCGTCAGCATCCAGATCCAGCATTACCGTGAGCGCGCCACGCGGTTTGAAACTCCCGGTGCGTTGAAACAGCTCCTCTTTAAGCCACAATTCCGTCGAGGTGCCGACGGATTCTCCGACAGCGTCGTCAACAAGGCGCCGGATTGGCGTAGTGATCACGAGGTCGCTCAGCCGCGCGCGATTAGCCCGGATTGCTTCGACCGATGGCGCATTCATGATCAAACCTTGAAAAGAACGAAGTCCGTTGACGGTGCCGGTGCGCCAAGCTGCCGAAGCATCGATGCCAGCTGGCCACGATGATATGTCGAGTGATTCACCACATGGATCATCAAGTCCTGCAACGTGTGCACACCTGGCTCGCCACTCAGGAAATGGTATTCGATCGGCTTTGACAGATCAGCGTCAGGCATACTCCAGAGAAACTCAGACCGCCTCAACTCGAGTGCATGCAATTCCGCGATGATCTCATCGATGTCGCCGCCATTCACCCAGTCAGGAGTTTTCGTCGGACTCACTCCTCCCCATCGTTCGAGCCAGGCCCACTCGGTCGAGACGATGTGCGCCTCGAGGTCCCGAACTGTTTTATAGCTGCCGCCCAAGTCGCGCCTCAACTGTTCCGTGCTGAGGGTTGCGACAGCATCGAGAAGACGCTGATTAGCCCAATCGTTGTACTCAAAGAGAACCTTGACGTCACGGAGATTCATGCGGGCCGGTCACCGGTGGACTCGCCATTCTTTTCAGCGCCCGACACGTAGTCGAGCGGTTTCTCCATCGTCGGCGCGGCATTGTAGGATGCTGTTCCACCCGGTGGAATGCTCAGGTACCGCCACTGGTCCCCGGCGAAGGCGTGAGCGATATGCACAATTTGTCCGACATGATAGCTGGCGTGGGCCAGTGACCGATGAAGTGCTTCGTGAACCCGCATCGCCTGCCCCCGGATATGAACATCGTCCATAAGGCGCTCATCACCGAAAGAATCAAGAGTGGCGAACAGGATATTCCAGCCCTCGTTCCATTTCATCAGCCAGTCGGATCGCGACACGATTCTCTCAGCAAATTCTTCGTCGCGTTGCCGCCACGGTTTTTCCCCATCGCTGGAAAGAAAATCGGTGAAGCGGGATTTCAGGTTGCCGGACACATGCCAACAAAGGATTGCGAGCGAATTTCCGCCCCCGGCGGCAGGCTCTGAAAGCTTATCATCCGGCACCTGTTCGATCGCGCCTTCCGCAGCCGCCTTGTAACGCCGGTATTCTGCTTCGACCGACTTCACGATGTCGTCCTTCATTGGCGTGTGCGCCGGTTGGCGGAGACCAGAAGCAGCAATCCAGCCACGAAGGCGAGCCCGCCGTAAACTGCCCACTTGGTTTGACCCGTCATGAAGCTGCCGGGAAGGACGTTGATGCCCTGCAGAAACCACACAACACCGGCAATGAGGAACAGCACTCCGACAATATTCAGTACGATTTTCATAATGCTCCAGAAGAAATTTCCATCCGCATCGCGGCTATTATCGAACGCCGAACCGCGTCGCACAACCATACCCGTCAATGATAAGGCCCGACTCGCCGGTGCGTTGCGCGCAACGTAGCTTCATCACATGAAATTTGTTCGCTTGGCAACCTGCCTTGCAGGCATCGGCTCCGCTGTCAGCGGAGCTTCTGCGCAAGTGATGACCGTACCTCCCGCAGCGTTGTCGTCGGCTTGCGTGGCCCATCCCAAGACCAACGAAAACATCTCCGCGCAGCTGGCGAAGTTCAGGCGCATCGAGGTCCCGTTCTCAACAGCTGGACTGTCCACACGCGAGATTCAGCTGGTCCAGAAACTTGTAGAGGCAAGCCGCTACATCGAGAGTATTTTCTGGCGTCAAAGCGACCCGGAAGCACTTCGCCTCTACAATGGGCTTGCATCGTGTCCGGGCGCGGCAGACCAGCAGCTGCGTCGTTTCCTCCTCATCAGCGGCAGTCGTTACGACCTGCTCGAAAACAACAAAGCTTTTGTGGGCACCGAGCCGTTCGCACCGAGCGGGACACTCCTGCCACGCGGGATCACGCAGAAAGAAATCGACGCATACATCACTGCACACCCAGAAAAAAAAGGCGAGATCTACAACCCGTTGACGGTGGTGAAGCGGCAGGGATCTGAGCTCGTAACTGTGCCTTACCACGTCGAGTACAGGCAGTGGCTCGAGCCGGCCGCCAGGGCTCTTCGCGAAGCCGCTTCACTGAGTGATGAAAAAGCGTTCAGCAATTTCCTCCGCCTGCGCGCCGATGCATTGCTCAGCGACGATTATTACGCGAGCGACATCGCGTGGGTCGATCTCGACAATCCAAAGTTCGACATCATCTTTGCTCCGTACGAGACCTACGTCGACAATCTCCTCGGCGTAAAAGGCTCATACGGTGCTGCCGTCCTCATTCGAAACGAGCCAGAAAGCCGCAAGCTCGAGACGTTCGAGAGGTATGTGGCCGACATTCAACAAGCCCTGCCAATTGCAGCCGACGACAAGCCCTCGAACGCCGGACACAGAACGCCGATGGAGGTGATGGACACGCCGTATCGCGCGGGCGACCTGCGCCACGGATATCAGGCGGTTGCTGACAATCTTCCGAACGATCCCCGTATTCACGAGGAGAAAGGAACGAAAAAAATCTTCTTCAAGAATTTTCTCGATGCACGGGTGAAGTACTCAGTGCTACCGATCGGAGTGCTGTTGATGCGCGCTGATCAATCACGGCTGCTGTCGACAGACGGCTATCTGTCGGTAGTTGTCATGCATGAGCTGAGTCATGGAATCGGGCCCGCGTTCGCCCGTACGCCGAAAGGAAAAACAGATATCACAGAGGCGATCGGACCAGTCGCGTCTGCACTCGAGGAAGCGAAAGCGGACGTCGTCGGCATGTTTGCCCTCGGCTGGCTGATGGACCACGGCGCGCTGCCAAAGTCGCGCGCCAACGAATATTACGCGTCGTACGTCGCCGGTATTTTCCGGGCGGTGCGCTTTGGTGTCGCAGAAGCGCACGGACGGGGGGAAATGATGGAGTTCAATTACCTGGTGGAGCGGGGTGCAATCACCCGCGATGCTTCGGCGGGGAAATACGTGATCGACTTCGCCAGAATGCCCGGTTCGATTACCAGCCTCGCCAAAGAGCTTCTCGAGGCAGAAGCGACTGGCGACCGCGGTCGCGCGGAGCGCTGGTTTGCAAGGTATGACCAGATGCCCGCGACGCTCAGGAAAGCACTCGCGAAAGCGGGCGGCGTTCCCGTGGATCTCGATCCAGTAACGGCATTCGGGGACGGCGTGAGATAATGCGCAAGCTGCAACGGGATCTGCTTGAGGAGCTACGCAAAGAGGCCATTGCGACACGCGATAAGCTTGCGGCGACTATCAGGGCAATCGACCCCGCGGAGCTCAATGAGCATCCGGAGCCCGAGGGATGGAGTGTGGGTCAGGTCCTCGAACATTTAATTGTGGCTGACGAGCACTATGACGCGCCTCTGGCCGAGCTGCTCCGCAGTGTGAGGCCTGATGCCGGTGCGCCAGCGCGGGAGTGGAAGTCGTCGTTGATCGGCGGAATGATTGCAGGATCTCTCCTTAAACCAAAAAAACTGAAGAGTCCGGTCGTATTTCGCCCTGGCCCTACTCCTCGCAACGGGGTTGTGGAAGCGCTGCTGGCGCGGGAGCTGTACTTCGTGAAGGTGATGGAGGATGCGGCCTCATATGACTGGCGTGCGCTGCGGATCGGATCGCCCGCACTCCCGAGGTGGGCGCCAAAGATGAATGTGGGTGACGGATTTCGAATTCATGTAATTCATGTCACCCGGCACGCACTTCAGGTCGAACGCCTCGTTGCAAAGTTGTAGGTTGCGTCTCGGACTTGCTTCTGCAAGAAAACCGAAATAACTTGCAATTGTATGAACATCGCTACTGTTCGCGAATCGTCCCGGGAAGTTGACCCTGCATTGGTACTGGCCAAAGCGGTCCTCTCGGCCGCTGCCCGGCTGGGGCTTCGTAATAAGCAGCTCGGCGTCATCATCGGCGCGAGCGAAGCGTCGGTATCGAGACTGCGGGGGGCTCGCGGACTCGATCCACACCGCAAGGAAGGCGAACTCGCCCTTCTCTTCGTTCGGCTCTATCGCTCGCTCGACACCCTCGTTGGCGGCGACGACGTAAAAGCGCGCGACTGGTTACACTCCCCAAACAGTCACCTCAGCGGAATTCCGGCGGATCGAATCCGCACGGTGGAGGGGCTCATCGATGTCGTCCAGTATCTGGACGCGGTGCGCGGGCGGCTCTGAGATCCGGCCGCTCCGGCTCTCGCCGTGGCGAGTGGTCGAAGCGCAGCATCAGGTTTCGACACGCAAGCTCGTCGACTCGGCCGAAGAGCAGGTACTGCTCGAAGAAATGATCGAGCGAGTAAAGCCGCCCGACCTTTCCGGTGGGCGACTCCACTATTTGCTGTTCACCCCGTTTCGTTATCCGCCATTGCTGCACGGGTCGCGTTTCGGCAGTCGCAACGAGCGCGGGATCTGGTATGGATCAGAAGATCGCCGCACGGCATTCGCCGAGGTCGCGTATTATCGGCTGGTTTTTCTCGAGGGTAGCAGTGCGTCGCTCGGTACCATCGAGACGCCGCTGACGGCATTCACCGCGAACGTTCGCACGGCATTCGGGGTCAATCTCGCTGTCGCACCCTTCGATCACTACCGTCGAGCGATCGCGTCCCCGTCGAGCTATTCCTCAGCGCAAGCGCTGGGCACCGAGATGCGCGGAGCTGGTGTGGAGGCCTTCAAGTATCCGTCGGCGCGGGACACAGAAGGAGGCGTGAATGTTGGCGTGTGCGTTTCCACGGCGTTCGCGAACGTCAAACCCAGATCGCTCGAGACCTGGCACTGCGCCGCATCGCGTGAGAAAGTGGAAGTAAGACAGGCCGATTATTTCAAGCGAGTGGCATGGTCGTTTCAACGAGCACAATTTCTCGTTCGGGGTTTACTGCCAGCGCCGGCCTTGTGATTGCGCGAATCGCCCGGCGCGGCTTATTCGGCGATTGCGACCGGAAGCGTGAACAAGAACGTGGAGCCCTTGCCGACCTCGCTTTCGACCCAGATGCGGCCGCCATGGCCCTCGACGATCCTCCGCACAATCGCGAGTCCGAGCCCGGTGCTTTGTTCACCAGCGGTTGAGCGAACGCTTGTCCTGCTGAAAGCCTGGAATAATTTCGGCAAGTCGCTCGCGGGAATACCCTGACCTTCGTCCTGCACAGCGACGGTAACTACCTCGTCGGTATGTTCCAGCCGCACCCGCACCGTGCTGCCGCTGTGAGAAAACTTGAGTGCGTTATTAACCAGATTGTTCAGGACTTGCTCGATCTTGCCCACATCAATCCGGAGCTCGGGCGAGGTAGCGGGCGGATCGAACTCTACAGCGATTTCTTTTTTCGCGGCCAGGATGCCATTCAGCTTGACGACGCTATCTATTAGTTGAATGGCATCAGTCGGTTGTGGGTCGAGGTTCAATTGGCCAGCCTCGATTGACGCAACATCCAGAATATCGGAGACGAGGTGAAGCATGAAGTCGCTGAGGTCCTTGATCCTGGTGAGGAACTCCCGCTGCGCGTCATTCAGCGTGACGATCAGTTCATCTTCGAGGAATTCGGCATAGGCGAGAATGGCACCTAACGGCGTCCGAAGATCGTGCGCCGCCATTCCCAGCAGCCTGTTCTTCTGCTCATTCAACTTCCCCAGCTCTGCGTTTTTTTTCGCAAGCTCCCGCTGAAGGTTTGCCATCTCATTGTTCATGGTGGTCAGCTCTTCATACATGGCATCGTCCCGCTCGCTCCGCCGACTCATCACCAGGGCCAGTTCCTTGGACGTGGCGCGGGAGATGTTTGTCTGCTCATTGTTGATGAGCATCAATTCTTCGTTAAGCTGAGTCAGGCCATTCCGGGAACGAGAGGCAATTATCAGAAATCCCGCATCGAGAGCGGCGCCGGCAAAATGGAGCGGCATCAGGGTCGCGTCGATCGACACCGTAATCTCCCAGTCGTAAGCTGCGTCGCGGCTTTGCAGCTCATTCAGGAACGCGGCCATTTTGTCTTTTGCTGCGACGTCCACCAGGTCGCTAACCGGCATTCCTATGGACACGCGGATCGATCGCTGCAGGTCGTCCCGCACGATGCGTTGGACCGTGCCGTCCCGAGCACAAATCAGGACGATACCTCGGTCCTCCGCCCCTGGATTCAGGCCGCGACTCCGTTGACCATCTGGGCCGCCAGTGCTATCGCTTTTTGCGCATCGGCCGCAGAACCATCGGCGCCGACCTTCTCCCACAAAGCAGGCTCCCGGTTGAACGGATAACCTCCCGCGAGGATCCTGACATCGCCACAGGCCGGCTCAGCGCGAACCGCGCGGATCAAATCACGCACCGCATCCACGTGGTATGAGATCGTGGCCGAGACTGCGAGTACATCGGCCCCTTTTTCCACGATCATCGCGATGACGCTGGCGTGAGGCGTGTTCGCGCCGAGGTAAAACGTATTCCACCCTTCCATCTCGAAGAAATCGGCAACCATTCTTACCCCGATTTCGTGCAGGTCGCCCGCAACGCAGGTTGCCACAAGCGTGCGTCCATTCTTGGATGTTGCGAAGATGTGGGGATAGAGCTGTGACATGATGAGCTGAGTGGCGGCGGTGCAGTAGTGCTCCTGCGCAACCGAGATCTCGTTGGTCTGCCAGAGACGTCCGATTTCGTACTGTGCGGGCTGGAAGACGTGGAGATAGATGTCCTTGACCGACGTATTTGCTGCTACGGCATCGAGCACGAGCTGACTCGCCAGCTGCCGCTGTCCCCGGCGCAGCGCTTCGAGGTATTGATGCGCGAGCGGGGAGAGGGGTTCGGCGTCATGGATAAAGGTCGGCATATCCTCCGGCATCGCCGGCATTGCCTGCAAAGCGGCAGTGACGAAACCGCCCGCCACTGCACCTGCTGCTTCGGGCAGTTGAGCAAGCAATACATCTCTCAGGCATTCGAGATGGAACGCCAGATCGGACGCCAGCACTTTTCTCTGCGCCAGCATCACCTTTGCCCACGCGATGTAGTCAACAAACAGGGCGCTGTCACCCAGGCCAAGTGCCTGTGCCAGGAACGCAATATGGTAACTCGCATCCTGCATCGATTTTTCGCGACCGAGGCGGCCATAGCGCTGCACAAGTTCCGGATGCCGCGCGAATTCGCGATCCACAACTGCACCGACAATCTCCGCGCGGTTCGCGAGGACGAGCTCGCTGGGCAGCCGGTCGATCTCTGTCATTGCCATCCTAAGAGCTCACGTGTTCGAAGTGGGTAATCCTCGTCTCGCCACGCACGAGCTTCAGCCCTTTGGGAATTCCACGATGCGAATCACGGTAAAGATGGCTGTGATGCCAGCTGCGAAAGCTTTCTTCATCTGTCCAGAACGTGATGAGCCAGATCTCCTCGGGCCGCTCGAGCGGGCTGATTACCTCCATCCGAAGGTAACCCGGAGCGTCATCCACGAGGTGGGGTCGATTCCGGAATGCCGCTTTTACTTCGGCGATGAGCCCATTAGCGACAACGAATTTGCTCATACCGACGAATCCGGTGGCTGGCGCCTCGACTAGGGTCCGGGCCGCGTTGGGCGCGCCATTATACGGGCAGAGCCCGGCAGACTGTGTAGGCGAAGGAGAATGCATGAGGATGTTGAGTTCCGAGTGACTGGCCAGCAAGACTCCGCTTACATGGCCGACTACGGGGGAATTTGTCAACGTCCAGAGATGCTGCCCGGAGCCGCATGCAATGTGAATTGCGCTACCACGGGCTGCCCGGCTGGGGCTACCGCGCTGTTCAGTAAAGGCCGAGACGCGCGTTGTTGGGATCCAGATCGCCGGTGTAGTACGACATGAGCGCGCGCTGGAACGAAACGCTGGTTCGCGCATTGACCGCCGCACTCTGAGCCTGAATCAGCGTCGCGCGAGCCAGCGTCACTTCGACGAAAGTCGCTGCGCCAACTCTATACCTCGCCTGCGCGGCCTCGAGTGCGAGTGCCGCGGCGCGTTGCTGCGCACTAGCCGCAGTCAGTGCCTCCTGGGCAGCGTTGTAGTCGAGGTAGGCGCGCCTCACAGCAAGCGCGACTGATTCACCAAGATCCCGCAAGGACAAGAACTCGTTGTCGAGCAGTATCAAGGCGCGCTGCGTAGCGATGGATGCCGCACCCCGATCGAAAATCGGAACGGACACACCGACACCGAAAGAGCCGCCGCGACGCTGATTGAGTTGAGTGAAAAACGCGCCGTCACCCGCGCTGTTGTACGCGCTGCTGTAACCGGCGCTCCCCGATACAGTGGGCAGACGTGTGCCACGCGCAATGTCCACTTCTCGCTGCGCAGCCTGCACGCGAAGGTTCTCGGCCCTGAGGTCTCCCCGTTGAAGCAGGGCAACATTGGTCAGGCTGTCGAGATTAAAAACCGGGCCGGTCAAAGGCGCGCCTGATGTGACTGATGCTGGTGTTACGAACACATAATTCCGGCGCGGATCGAGCACCAGCTCACCGATCAGGTCCACTTTCGCATCTTCACTCGCGCGTCGCGCATTCACGAGCGCGAGTCTCGTCTGGGCAACCGCAGCCTGTTGCTGGTAAAGATCGCCGATCGGGCGAGTGCCTTGTTTGACGAATGCTTCGAGCTGAGTGAGCTCCTGCTGCTGCGCAGCGAGGTTCTCTTCCTGGACGCGAAGCTGTTCCTGCTGATTTATGAGCGTCAGATAGTCGCTCGCGACAGTGAACACGACGGTTTGCCGCGCACGGCCGAAGTCACTCCCGCCGGCAAGGGCGTTGAGCTGTGCCTGCCTCAGCGTATTCACATTCTGGCGGCCATTGTACAGCGTCACTCCACTGTTCAATCCACCGCTTACGGCGAAAGAATTATTGCCCTGCGATCCGGCGCCAAACCCCTGCGATGCAGACGTGCTGGCCGAGAGATTGGGCAAGAACGCGTTGCGCGCTGATCTGACATTCAACGAATCGAGCAGGACATTGCTGCGGGCGAACCGCGCGACGGTGTTTTGCGTCAATGCGATCGCAATCGCCTCTTGAAGCGTGATCGTGTCGCTCGCGAGAACGGCGCGCGCAGTATCGCGTGCCTGTCCGCTCTGCGCCTCAGCTCGTCGTGAACCGGCGGCAGACAACAACGCCAGCGCGAACGCGAGGCGGCCGTACCTGCAAACTGAAACACCCCGAGGGCGAATCATTCGTACCGCAGCGCTTGAATGGGATTGAGCGCTGCAGCCTTCCGGGCCGGATAGTATCCGAAGAAAACACCCACGCCGGCCGAGAAGCCTACAGCGATGAACACAGCAGAGAGCGGGACGACTGTGTTCCATCCCGTCAGGTGTCCAAGCAGCATTGCGCCTCCGTATCCAGCCAGCAGGCCAACGATGCCCCCGAGAATGCTCATCACTACGCTCTCGACCAGGAACTGCGTCAGCACGTCAGACCCGCGTGCACCGATTGCCATTCGAATACCGATTTCACGCGTGCGTTCTGTAACCGAGACGAGCATGATGTTCATAATTCCAATGCCGCCGACGAGCAGCGACACTGATGCGATTGCCGCGAGCAATCCGGACATGACCGATGTGGTGCTTGCGGCTGCCGTCGCGATCTCGGTTTGGTTGCGGACTGTGAAATCATCCGGATTGTCTCCCAGGCGATGCGACTCGTGCATGATCGCCGTGATTTCGTTCTGCGCTGCCGGAATGTCGTTCGGAGAAAAAGTGCTCGTCAGAATCTGACCGAGACGGACGTTGCCGCTCAGCCTGTTCTGTGCGGTGGTGTAGGGCATGAGAATGACATCGTCCTGGTCATTTCCATTTGCGTTCTGGCCTTTCGTTGCAAGTACTCCGGTGACCGTGAATGGAACGTGGCCAATCTGAATCTGTCCACCGGTTGGATCCCCGTTCGGGAAAAGGTTCTTGGCCACCGTTGCACCAATGATCGCAACTTTCTTCGCCGTCTTTACGTCGGCGTCTGTAAAGAGATCACCGGACGTGACGTCCCAGTCCCTGATTGTGAAGTAGTCGGGAGACACACCGTTGATCGAAGTTCGCCAGTTTCCGGCGGGGCCGATCACCACAAGTCGTGTCTGAATCATCGGAGAAACAGCGGCGAGAGTAGAACCCTCGGCCTTGAGCTTTTCGGCATCTTCGATGGTTAACCGGTTGAAGGTCGCTGCTCCCTGGCTAACCGCTCCCTGTTGCGTTGCACCCGGCAACACGAGAATGAGATTGGTGCCCAGGCTGCTGATGCTCGCCTGGATCTGCGCTTTCGCGCCCTGGCCGACAGCGACCATGACGATCACCGCACCGACTCCGATCACGATGCCAAGCATTGTGAGAAGCGTGCGCATCTTGTTCTTGAGGATGCTTTTCCAGGCAAGCTTCAAGAGGGTTCTTTGTTTCATGTTGTACCCGCCATTTCAGGGGCTTCGGCCACCGGGTCGATCGGAGCGAGTCTCTTGAGGTCTTCACCGGCGTTCTGCCGGTCGGTGACTGGATGATCGTGAATGATCCTCCCGTCGCGCACTTCGACAATTCTTCGTGCGTACTTGGCAACATCAGGCTCGTGCGTAACAATCAGGATCGTGATACCCTGATCGTTCAGCTCCTGGAACAGCGCCATGACTTCAACGGTCATGTGGCTGTCGAGATTTCCCGTTGGCTCATCCGCAAGCAGGAGCGTTGGCTGCGTGACGAGGGCGCGAGCGATTGCAACGCGCTGCTGCTGTCCACCGCTTAACTCGCTTGGGACGTGGTCCTGACGATCACCCAGTCCGACCCTGGTAAGGGCCTCGACCGCCATGGCTCTTGGATCTGTCCATCGGTGACTTCGATCGTAGAGCAGCGGCAGCTCTACATTCTCGATCGCGGAAGTCCGTGCGAGAAGATTGAATCCCTGGAAAACAAATCCAAGCTTCTGGTTCCGGAGATCTGCTAGCGCGTTACCAGTCAACCCATCGACGCTCACTCCGTCGAGCGTGTAGCTGCCCCCGCTTGGAACATCGAGGCAACCAAGGATGTTCATGAGTGTGGACTTTCCGGATCCGGATG
>JANYKY010000319.1 GCA_025357975.1 Gemmatimonadaceae bacterium | reverse complement strand
CCTCCTCGATTTGCCTGAAGAGATCCTCCGCCTCCTGTTCCATCTGGGAGGTCAGCGCTTCGATATAGTATGAGCCGCCCAGCGGATCGATCACGTTGGGCACACCCGTCTCATACGCAAGAACCTGCTGAGTTCTCAGCGCAACCTGAACGGATTCCTCTGTCGGCAGGGCCAAGGTCTCATCCATCGAATTTGTGTGCAGCGACTGGGTTCCACCGAGCACTGCCGCCATCGCCTGGTAGGCTACGCGCACGACGTTGTTCATCGGCTGCTGGGCGGTGAGAGTTACGCCGGCCGTCTGCGAATGGAATCGCATGATGAGCGAGCGTGGATCCTTTGCGCCGTAGCGGTCGCGCATGTGCCTCGCCCAGATACGGCGTGCTGCCCGCAGCTTTGCGATCTCTTCAAAGAAATCGTTGTGTATATCCCAGAAGAATGAGAGGCGTGGCGCGAACGAGTCCACATCGAGGCCGCGAGCGATACCGCGCTCCACGTATGTAAAGCCGTCAGCGAGTGTAAACGCGAGCTCTTGTGCCGCGGTGGCGCCTGCTTCGCGGATGTGATATCCGGAAATCGAAATCGTATTCCATTGCGGTACGTGCGTGGCGGACCATTCAAAGCAATCGACAATGAGACGGAGCGCGGGCTCGATCGGATAGACCCATGCGTGCTGGGCCATGTACTCTTTCAGAATGTCATTTTGAATTGTGCCCCGCAGCTCTTTCAGGTCGACGCCCTGCTTTTCAGCCGCAGCCAGATAAAAACAATAGAGGATCACTGCTGGTCCGTTGATCGTCATCGACGTGGACACCTTGTCCAGCGGTATGCCGTCGAACAAAACCTCCATGTCGGCGAGACTGGAAATGGCCACGCCGCATTTTCCGACTTCGCCCTCTGAGCGCGGATGATCGGAGTCGTATCCCATCAAAGTCGGGAAATCGAATGCGACCGAGAGCCCCGTCTGTCCGTGGGCGAGCAGGAACTTGTAACGCTCGTTCGTGTCGGTTGCGCTCCCGAACCCGGCGAACTGGCGCATCGTCCACAACTTTCCGCGGTAACCAGTCGGGTGAATTCCGCGTGTATATGGATATGCGCCTGGAAGCCCGAGATCGTTTTCCGAGACGGCGCCGGTGTCGAGTGAAGTAAACAGCGGGCTGACTTCTTTTTCGGAATTGGTGAAGCCGATATCTCTCTTTTTTGCTTTGTCGAATTTCGCTTGCCACTGCGCGAGCTCGGAGCGAAGTCGTTCGATCTCGCGATCTTTTTCGGCGAGTTCGGATTCGAATGCGGTATCGGTGTCGATTGACGTCACGTTGTCGCTCCCGTTACGAGATGCCCGAAGTTTCTGAGAAGATCGTCGGCGACGACGTACGGGGTCACCGACCCCGATTCGAGCTCGTCCACTCTTCCCTTTATCCAGGTCGTCGTTTCTGCGTCGCCAAGCAGCCGCTGGTGCATGCGCTTTTCGACCACCTCGATCACGCGCTCGACTGTGCGTTCGCGGCGTCTCTCACGAAGCACCCCTGACGCTTCAAGATAACTGAAGTGTTTATCAAGTGACTCGCGGATCCCCGCGATACCTTCGCCCTTGGCTGCAATCGAGCCCAGCACGGGCGGGGTCCAGACGTCAGGTGATGCAAGCTTCGCATCCTCCCGCGCAGCGCGTGCAGGATTCATTACGCGCTTTAGATCGATACCGTGATGCGCCGGCATGTTGGCGTAAGAAGAACCTCTTCTCAACCCAAGCATCAGCTCGACGTCGTTGCGAAGCCGGTCTGCACCCGGTCGATCTGCCTTGTTCACAACGAAGATATCGGCGATCTCCATCACCCCGGCCTTCAACGTCTGGATCGAATCTCCCGATTCCGGGACAAGGACCACCATCGTCGTGTCCGCCGTTCGCGCTACATCGAGCTCCGATTGTCCGACTCCAACCGTCTCGATGAGAATTATATCGAAGCCGAAACCGTCGAGGACATCGGTGACCTCGCGCGTCGAGGAGGCGAGGCCACCGAGCGAGCCGCGGGTTGCCATCGACCGAATGAAGACACCTTCATCAAGAGCGACGCTCTCCATGCGGACGCGGTCACCAAGCAATGCGCCACCGGTAAACGGCGATGTTGGATCGACGCAGATTATTCCAACTGTCAGTCCCGAGTTTCGGAATTCTCGAGTGAGCAGATTTGTAATTGTGCTCTTCCCGGCGCCGGGCGGCCCGGTGATTCCGATTCGACGCGCACGTCCGAGGCGCGGATGCATGCTCGCCAGGACATCGTCAACGCCCGGCCTTTGATTCTCGACGATGCTGACTGCGCGCGCGAGAGCAAATGGTTTACGGGCATCGAAATCGACAAGCAGGCGCTCAACGAGAGCGAGCAAGGATTTTCTCCTGTTGTCGCCACATCAGCGAGTCATCGCGCGAGTCGTCTTCGGGATGCGTGTGTCCCACGACATGAAGCGATCCATGGACGACAAGCCGCTCGATCTCCCGCTTGAACGGAATGCCAAAGCGCCGCGCATTGGCTCGCGCGACCTCGGGGCATATGTAGATATCGCCGATCACCGGAGCGCTCTTGTGATTTCGGCTCATTCCAAACGAGATGACATCCGTCGGGCCAGCGTGCCCGAGGTATTGCTTGTTGTAACGACTAATTGCGATTCGTCCCACAAACGCGACGGACACAAGCGCATCCCGAACCGTCTCGCTCGTCATCGTCATCTCGACGAGCTCGCGAACACGCGCGGCCGCGACCGGCATTTGCCGAACGGTGGAGGAAACCTCAACGACAATGCGCCGAGGTAGCATCGCTACCTTAGTTGCCGGCGTCTTCGGCGTACGCCTTGATGATCTCGCGCACGAGCCGGTGCCGCACAACATCGGATTCGTTCAGGTAATGGAATCCAATTCCATCGATACCCGGGAGAATCCTCTCGATCTGGACGAGACCGGAATCCTCTCGCTTTGGAAGATCGATCTGGGTCTTGTCGCCAGTGATCACTGTCTTCGAATTCACACCGAGCCGTGTCAGGAACATCTTCATCTGCGCGTTGGTGGCGTTCTGGGCTTCATCGAGAATCACGAATGCATCAGCGAGAGTTCGTCCCCGCATGTAAGCGAGCGGGGCAATCTCGATAGTGCGTGTTTCGAGTGCCTTCTGTACTCGCTCCGGCGGCATCATGTCTTCGAGCGCATCATAAAGCGGGCGAAGATATGGATCGACCTTCGCCTGCAGGTCGCCCGGAAGAAAACCAAGGCTTTCGCCAGCTTCGACCGCGGGACGGGCGAGTACGATCCGCCGAACCCGTTTGCGCGAGAGCGCATCGACTGCCGCGGCGACCGCGAGATACGTCTTTCCTGTGCCGGCGGGTCCAATTCCAACAACTATGTCGTTCTCCGAAATCAGCTTGAGGTACTCACCCTGGCCACTTGTTTTTGGCGTGATGACTCTCTTGATACCGGGTAAAACGATACGCTGAAGATCTTCTGCTCCCCCGCCGTCGCGAGGAGTGTCGATGCTCATGCGAAGCACGTCGTCGGCGGTGAGCGTCATTTGCTGCCGGGCAGTGTCGATCATGCGCTTGGCGATCGGAGCTGCACGATTGACTGAGTCCCCCGGCCCCGAGATGGTGAGCGTGTCACCGCGAAGCGCGATCTTCGCACCACTCTGCTTCGAAAGCTCGATGAGGTTTTCGTCATTCACCCCGGCGAGCGTCAGCATGTCGGCGCCCTCGGTAGAGATGCGCTGTACAACCGGTTCGTCAGTCACTGCGTCGAAAGTCCAGATGAAGTGCGTGAAGGTCCTGCTCGTTCACTGGCGTCGGCGCTCCCTCGAAAAGAGCGCGCGCCGCAGTGGTCTTTGGGAAAGCAATGACGTCTCTCAGCGACGCCGCGCCGGACAATAGCATCGCAATTCGATCAAACCCAAGTGCGATGCCGCCGTGCGGTGGTGCGCCGGCGCTCAACGCCTCGAGGAGAAATCCAAAACGATTTCTTGCATCTTCGGCTTCGATTCCGAGCTTGCCGAGGATGCGCTGTTGCATCGACGCGTCGTGTATACGGATGCTGCCGCCGCCGAGCTCGGTTCCGTTCATCACGACGTCGTACGCGAGTGCGCGAACAGCGCGTGGGTCAGAATCGATTTTCTCGATGTCGTCCGGGTGCGGGGCCGTAAATGGATGATGAACCGCCGCCAACTGCCCCGACTCGTTATCCACTCCGAACAGAGGGAAGTCCGTGATCCAGACGAGCTCTGTCGTGCCTTCGGGTATCAGGTTCAACCGTTTCGCAACGTCCTGGCGGACGCGATCGAGGGCGGGATTGGAGACCTCATCCCTGGAGGCGACCATGAGAAGCAAATCACCATCGTCGAGTGCGAGCTTCGCACCAGAGGCCGCGTCGACGAATTTCGCAACCGGGCCCTCGAGCACGCCGTCTGTTTTTTTCAGCCGTAACAAGCCGAATGCGCCGGCAGATTTTGCAATCTGCTCAACCTCGTCCACCTGCTTGCGCGACATGGCGGCCCCGCCCGGTATTCTAATGCCGCGAACTCGCCCGCCATCATCGATCGCCGTCCTCGTGATACCGAAGTCCGCACTTCGAAAAGCATCAGTGACGTCAACGATCTCGAGTGCGTAGCGCAAATCCGGCCGATCGCACCCAAACCGCTCCATCGCGTCCTTGTACTCCATTCGGGGGAATGCAGGCGGAATGGAAATACCGACGTCGCGAAACAGCTCCAGGAGCAGACCCTCTGTCAGCACCATGATGTCTTCAGGCGTGATAAATGACGCCTCGATATCGATCTGAGTGAACTCGGGCTGGCGGTCCGCACGCAAATCCTCGTCGCGGAAACAGCGCGCGATCTGGAAGTAGCGATCGAACCCTGCGACCATTAACAGTTGCTTGTAAAGCTGAGGAGACTGAGGAAGCGCATAAAACTCCCCCTCATGAACCCTGCTCGGCACCAGATAATCGCGGGCACCTTCTGGCGTCGGCTTCGTCAGGATGGGCGTTTCGATCTCGAGATAACCATGTTGATCGAGAAAGCGCCGGGTAGTCTGTTGAAGCTTGTGACGCAGAAGAATATTCTGCTGAAGTTCCGGCCGCCGGAGATCCAGGTGACGATGACGCAATCGCAGATCTTCCGCCGCGAGCTTTTCGCCCTTTCCGCGTGCGACAGGTATGACGGGCGTGTCAGCGGCGCCGAGCACGGCGAGAGAGGTTGCGTGCACTTCGATGTCCCCCGTCAGCATCTCGGGGTTCCGCATCTCGTTTGGCCGCGGCTCGACAGTTCCCTCGATGCTGACGACAGTTTCCTGCCCAACTGAGGCTGCCGCAGCAATGACGTCAGCGGACGCCCACTTCGGATCGAAGGATATCTGAACTATCCCCGCGCGATCCCGCAGATCGACGAACACCAGGCCGCCGAGGTTGCGAGAACGGTGCACCCATCCAGCAAGCTTTACTCTTTCTCCCGCGTTTGACGCGGAGAGTGCACCAGCCTGATGACTTCGGAGGGACGTCTTGAAAACGTCAGCGGTCATTGGCTCGCGGCGTTCGCGAATGCATCACCGCGGAGAGGTCTGCGGAAGGTCGGCAGGATGGAAAAATGGTCAGGTCGGGGATGTGACTGATGCCGAGTCCAAGTGGGGGTCGCAACGGGTTAAACTTAAGGGTGACATACATTTGGTGGAAGGAGTGGCCGCGTTGACGAACGCCTTCAACGAGACTGCAGTCAGACGAAATCTGCTGGACATGCTTCCGGCTGATGCGGAGACCGAGCTGCGGCAGTTTGCTGAACAGAATGGCGAAAAGCCGTACCGCGCTATGCAGGTTCTTCAGCATCTCTGGAAAGCACCGCGTGCCGACTTCGAGAGCATGATCGAGTTGCCCGCAACATTTCGGCGGATGCTCGACGGAGCCTACGAAATACCGAGACTAGGCCTGGCGGCCAGGCAGGTTTCAGCCGACGGTACCGAAAAATTTCTATTTCGTCTGCACGATGGCGAGCATATCGAAACCGTCGCGATCCCTGACGGTTCTCGCCTGACGCTTTGCATCTCATCCCAGGCGGGCTGTGCGCTCCAGTGTTCGTTCTGTGCTACGGGTGCGATGGGATTTTCGCGAAACCTCAAGCTATCCGAGATTGCCGGTCAGGTCAGAGAGGCAGTTCTACTTACCGGGCGTAAGCCGACGAACATCGTATTCATGGGAATGGGTGAGCCGCTGATGAACTGGAAGGCCGTCGATCCCACGCTCACGGTATTGAACGACGATGATGGCTTCGGAATAGGTGCGCGCCACATCACTGTTTCAACTGTTGGCGTGTTGCCCGGCATTGTCGCACTCGGTAAAAGAAAAGAGCAGTTTCGTCTCGCCATCTCCGTCCACGCACCGACGGATGAACTGCGCGCCACGATGATGCCGATCAACACGAAGTATCCGCTCGCGGATGTAATCGAGGCGGCGCGAGTGTTCGACCGCCGAGTGACCTTCGAGTACGTGATGTTGCACGGGGTCAACGACTTGCCGGAACACGCGCGCCAACTTGCAGATCTCGCTCGTGCGTGCAAGGCGTTTATCAATCTCATTCCTTTGCACGCAGGCGGGACCGGCAGCTTTACGCCGACCGCCTCACAGGAAATCGGAGCCTTCGCGCGATCGATTCGGGACCGCGGAGTCGAAGTGGCTATTCGAAAGAGCCGAGGCAAAGACATCGCCGCGGCGTGTGGCCAGCTACGGGTAGAACGGGAGGGGCGGCGGTCGCCAGTTGGCGCCAATTAATACCGTGATGTCGAGATAGCGCGAGCTGTCCGGCTTCTCTTCAACCGTTCCACCAAAGGCTGCTGCGACCAGGCTGGCCCACTCGGGATGATTGGAGCGGTCGAGCACCACAGTCTTGTCAATCTGATTCTTGTAGGTACCGGTTTCGAGGACGTCGAACCCGCGATCGCG
>JANYKY010000310.1 GCA_025357975.1 Gemmatimonadaceae bacterium | reverse complement strand
CGAGGAGTCTGCACAAATTTCTCGTTCGTGACACGGCTTACTGTCGACTCGTGCATGTTGATCACCTCGGCCACTTCGCGAAGCGTCAGTGGCTTGAGGAATTGCACTCCCTTTTCGAAGAACTCACGCTGTCTGTCCACGATGTAGTTCATGACCTTCAACATCGTCTGGCGGCGCTGCTCGATGGCCTGGATCATCCAGTTGGCTGAGTTCAGCTTGTTTGAGATGAACTCCTTGTTCTCGCCATCGAATTTTTTCTTGTCACGCGCAATTTCCTGGTACGCCTTGCTCAAGCGAAGCCGCGGCAGGTTCGCGTCGTTGAGAAAGACATGATACTGCTGGTCGATTTTATCCACGATGAGATCGGGGATGATGTAATTCTCATCGCCAGATCTGAATCGCAGGCCTGGCTTCGGATCGAGCTTGGCTATTTCATCCGCCGCCTTCTGCACGTCGTTCGCGCTTATTCCGAATCGCTTGGAGATCTCACTCCAACTGTGGGCGATGAGCTCTTCGAAGCAATCGCGCACCAGCCTGTAGGGTACGGATTGCGTGAGCCCAGCCTCTTTTAGCTGCAACAACAAGCATTCACGCAGGTCGCGCGCACCAACACCGGGCGGGTCGAGCTCCTGAACTGTACCGAGCATCACCTCGCCTTCCGCAACCGAATACATCGGGAGCTCGGCAAGCTCGCGGTCTTCAATTTCTGCGGCGTTGGCAATTACTTCGTTCAGCGTCTGGACAATTTCTTCGACTGGTGACGCGAGGTATCCGTCATCGTTGATGTTTCCGAGGAATTCATCCGCGAGGAGCATTTGTCGTGGATCGAGCTCCAGGAGACTCACCTGATCGCGGAGATGATCGCTCAAGTCGCGGCTTGCCACCGTTACCGGCTCGTAATATTCGCGCTCTTCGTGCTCCTCACGTCGTCCACCGGCTGTGTCGAAGCCGTCCAGAAGAATCTCCTCCCAGTCGATCTCGTCGCCGCGCTCCTTTTCCTCTGGACTTTCCGCAACTGCATCAGGCTCGCTCTCAGTTTGCTCCTCTTCATCCTCTTCATCCGCTTCGACAAGGTCGAGGAAAGGATTATTGAGAAGTTCCTGTTTGAGATGCTGCTGAAGGTCGAGCAGAGGCATGTACAGAAGATCCATCGCCTGGTACAGACGAGGATTAATCTTCAGCTCCTGCCTGAGCTGTGTCGACTGACTCATTCCTGGCTTCACGATGCTGCTCCCGCTTCCTTCACGTGTGAAAAGCGCTGCCGCAATCGCGCTGTAAGTGTGGGGCCGAGGTAGATATCGGCCACCGTGTCGTCGAAGACCAGGTCACGCACGGTGCCGGATACTTTGACCTGTCCGTCGAACATAATGTACGCCCTATCGACGATGTCGAGGGTCTGTTCAACATTGTGGTCGCTGATAAGTACGCCGATGCCGCGATGGCGAAGGCCGGCCACAATCGTCTGAATGTCGTGCACCGCGATGGGATCGACACCCGCGAATGGCTCGTCCAGCATCATGAATTTGGGATCCGTTACCAGGGCGCGCGTAATCTCCAGGCGTCTGCGTTCACCGCCAGAGAGGGAATACGCCTTGTTTTTCCGTAGCCGCTTGATGCTGAGCTCGTCCAACAGTTTCTCGAGCCGCTTGGCCCGCTCAGCGCGTGAAATGGGCAATGTCTCGAGGATCGCCAGGATATTGTCCTCGACCGAAAGCTTTCTGAAGATCGAAGGTTCCTGCGACAAATATCCAATGCCCAGGCGTGCCCGCTTGAACATCGGGATCTTCGTGATTTCCCGCCCGTCGAGGAGGATCTTGCCCTCTTGCGGCTCGATCAGTCCGACTATCATGTAAAACGTCGTTGTCTTTCCGGCGCCGTTTGGTCCGAGCAGACCGACAATCTCGCCCTGCTGCAGCCGTAGTCCAACATCATTCACCACCGCGCGGCGCCTGTAAGTCTTCACAAGATGCTCCGCCTCGAGAATGCTTCCACCAGGAACGATCCCCGAATGCGGCGCCACATCAGTCATCGAGTGTTCGCCTGTCTGTCGGAATACCTCGGCGATCTCGCCCTTGTTTGGGCCGACCTCAAGCCATACGGACTGTGCAACCTGGATTCGCATTTCCGACGGCTCGATCCTCGGATCGGGCGCGTCGAGGACGCCATCCCCCACCATTCGTGGAATTATAGAGCCGGCGAGATACGCTTCGACTTCGTCGAGGCCGAGCCGTCCAGCCTCTCGCTCTGAATCTTTGCCCTCAGCTCGCAGAGACTTCAGAAACTCGTCGCGGTAACGGATTACGACACTGTGAAACTTAGCTGACCCGTCTTGATCGGCCTCGGCGATGATTGCGCCGAGAGCGATCGACATTGATCGCTCGTCCCCGGAAAGCTTGCTGATTATCTCTTTGATCCGCGGAGGAAAGTTTTCAATCGTCATGGCGCCTTGTGTGACCGCGTGGGGAGCTTCACCGGTTGACCCGTGGATTTGGTTGCTTTCGTCGATCCGGGAGCGCCAGGTAGCGCTGGCTCCAGGTACACGCCCGATGCCTGATCCGTCACGTTGACTTTATCTACAGCCTTGTTGGCGAACAGGATCGTGATAACGCGTCCGCGAACATAATTCACATTTGGCGCGCCTTTGGTCTTTCCGCTTCCGGCGAGCTGATAGAAAGAGCTGGCGTGCCCCGTTGCGACGATTTGTTTTGCCTGTGGCTTGCTCGTCGTGTCGCCTGCCGCGGCACTGTCGAATTCGGCAATCACCACATCGCCCTTCATCCAGTCACGCTCCTTGGAGATTACATGGGCGGTATCTGGCTCGCTGTTAGCGTACGCTTTACCCGTCGCGCGCACTTCGCGCAGCCTTTGTCCGGGCATTCTTGCGTCGATCGAATCGGCAATCACGTCTCTGTCTGGCGACAGAGCTTTCGCTCGCGACTTGCTCCCCCATGCCATCACTTGCTGAAGCTGACTCTCACGTACGCGTAGATCGACCGAATCGGCGAGCAGCTCGAGATCCTGACTGAGAACATGGCCGCTCGGCGTGGCGACGACTCGCTCCAGCTGCTTGTTTCTGGAGAAGAGATCGATGATGCCGCCGGTCAATGTGAATGGACGTCCCTTACGGCTCTGGACGGACGGCACTCGCATCAGCCGCGCGAACTCGCGAGAGCCGTCGAGAAAGGCCGAATCTCCCTTGGCGATGAGATCGGTACGTGCGATTTGCACGTTGCCGGAAGCGTAGACAAGGTTATCCCCCTCTGCGACGATCGTATTCGCGTCAACCTCGGCGGGGTCTGGATTGGTATTCGTCGCGCTCTTCTGCACGATGGACATGTGTGGCCGCTGGCTCGCGATGGTTCGAGCCAGGGGGCGAGTCGGTGTAGCCCGGTAATAGTCCATGATCGGGCCCTTGATCGTCGTGCCGGTTTGCGTCTTCACGTTCACATTGCCTTCCGCGCGCAACCGATCCTCGAGCTGATAATATGTCATTCGGTCCGAGTCGACTTTCGCGCGAGCCTCCGTGTAATGGACACTTCCGATCATGTACAGCACGCTCTGATCTCCGTAGTACTCCGCACTGTCGGCGACGAGGGTATTGTCCTGGCCCTGGCAGTGATAAGTAACGCCGCCGCCCTGAAAAAAATTGTAATGGCCGGTAGGCAACTTGATGGCGTTGGTGCGAGTATTTCCTGACGAAGATTCGTACTGCAGAATGCACTGCTTGGCGGGCGCTGCCTGCGAAGAAGCAACACCTGTCGACATACAAAGCCCGATAGCAGAGAGCGTTAACGCATTTGATATCACGTGGCGCATCATTGTCCTGGGAGCGTCACGACGCCCGTAGTCC
>JANYKY010000288.1 GCA_025357975.1 Gemmatimonadaceae bacterium | reverse complement strand
TGTTGATCACGAATGCGAATCTGACGGGTCCGGGAGGATCTCGATCTCTGGGGCCGACCCTGGCGTCGGCATCGAAGAAGATCAACAGCGCCTGGCGTTCCAGGAATTCGTCCGTCTCGACCCAACTGCGGAGTCGGGAGCAGGAGTCGGACTTGCGATCAGTAGTCGAATCGTCGAGGCCCTTGGCGGATCCATAACGGTAAACAGTAAGAAGGGAGAAGGGAGCGTGTTCGTGTTGTTGCTGCCCACGGAGTGAGCCCTCGACTCCTCAAACTCGATTCAACCGAAAAACCTGATTTATGAGCAATAAACTTTCTCCGGAGCTACTCCAGAAAATGGATGGCTACTGGCGCGCCGCCAATTATTTGTCGGTCGCTCAGATTTATCTGTCCGGTAATCCCCTGCTAAAACGGCCGCTGGAGGGCGCGGATATCAAGCACATGCTTCTTGGGCACTGGGGCACGACTCCCGGGCAGAATTTTATCTACGCTCACCTGAACCGGGTGATCAAGAAGTACGACCTCGACATGATTTACGTCTCGGGCCCAGGTCATGGCGGCCCGGCCGTCGTTGCCAACACGTACCTGGAGGGCACCTACAGCGAGATCTATCCCGACGTCAGTCAGGATGAGGCCGGGCTTCAGAAGCTCTTTCTTCAGTTTTCATGTCCCGGCGGGATCCCCAGCCACGCATCGCCCGAATGTCCGGGCTCGATCCACGAAGGCGGCGAACTTGGATACTCGCTCAGCCATTCGTTTGGCGCGGTGTTCGATAATCCGGACCTCATTGTCGCGTGCGTCGTCGGCGACGGCGAGGCTGAAACCGGACCACTCGCTACAGCGTGGCATTCCAACAAGTTCCTCGATCCGGCAACCGACGGCGCGGTGCTGCCCATTCTGCATCTCAACGGCTACAAGATTGCCAATCCAACCATACTCGCGCGCATCACCCGCGAGGAGTTGGAGCAATTGCTCCGCGGCTACGGGTGGGCGCCATACTTCGTCGAGGGAAAGGAGCCGGCGCTGATGCACGAGGCCATGGCGAAGACGCTCGACACCGTGGTGGAGCAGATCAGGAAAATCCAGGAGGACGCGCGGCTCAACGGCAACGTCACGCGTCCGCGCTGGCCGATGATCGTCCTCAAATCACCCAAAGGCTGGACGGGACCAGAAGTGGTTGATGGCCGGCAGATCGAGGGCACCTTCAGGTCGCATCAGGTGCCGATAGTCGACCCTGCCACACGTCCCGAACACCTTGCCTTGCTGGGAGATTGGCTGAGGAGTTATCGCCCCGAAGAGCTGTTTGATGAACGAGGCCGTCTAAAATCGGAACTGGCCGAACTTGCGCCCACGGGCAATCGACGAATGGGTGCCAATCCGCACGCGAACGGTGGCATGCTGCTCCGCGATCTGCGGATGCCGGACTTCCGCGACTACGCCATCGACGTGCCCTCGCCTGGGACGCGTGGCATCGGCGATACCCACGTGCTCGGGCGCTTCCTGCGGGATGTCGCTAAGGTAAACATGGAGCAGCGGAATTTCCGGATCTTCGGTCCTGACGAGACTCTGTCCAACGGACTGGAAGCGCTCTTTGAAGTAACTCAGCGCCAATGGGACGCCGCCACCGCGCCGAACGACGAATTTCTTGCACCAACTGGACGTGTGATGGAAATGCTCAGCGAGCACCAATGCGAGGGCTGGCTCGAGGGCTACCTCCTCACGGGGCGACACGGACTCTTTAATTGCTATGAAGCTTTCATTCACATCGTCGATTCGATGTTCAACCAGCACGCCAAGTGGCTGGAGGTCACGTCCCACCTGCCGTGGCGGCGGGAGATCGCCTCGCTGAACTATTTGCTGGCCTCGCACGTCTGGCGCCAGGATCACAACGGCTACACACATCAGGATCCGGGTTTCATCGACGTTGTCATGAACAAAAAAGCCGAGGTCGTGCGTGTGTATCTCCCGCCGGATGCCAACTGTCTGTTGTCCGTAATGGACCACTGCCTGCGCAGCCGGCACTACGTCAACGTCGTAATCGCTGGCAAACACCCCGCCCCGCAGTGGCTGACGATAGACGCCGCCGTCACGCATTGCGATAAGGGCATCGACATCTGGCAGTGGGCCAGCAACGACCAGGGCATGGCGCCCGACGTGGTCATGGCCTGCTGCGGCGACGTGCCGACTCTGGAGACGCTCGCGGCAGTCTCCATCATGCGCGAGCATCTGCCCGAGCTGAAAATCCGCGTAGTGAACGTCATCGACCTCATGAAGCTGCAGCCGCAAATCGAACACCCACACGGGCTGAGCGATCTGGATTTCGACGAGCTGTTCACCAGCAACAAGCCGGTCATCTTCGCCTTTCATGGCTACCCCTGGTTGATCCATCGGCTGGCGTACCGCCGTACCAACCACGACAACATCCACGTTCGCGGCTACAAGGAAGAGGGCACGATTACCACACCCTTCGACATGACAGTGCGCAACGACCTGGATCGCTTTCACCTTGTGATCGATTCGATCGATCGTCTTCCACAAACCGGCGAGAAGGGCATCTACCTGAAGCAGCAGCTCAGGGACAAACTGATCGCGCACAAGCAGTACATCCAGAAATACGGTCAGGACATGCCCGAAATCAGGAATTGGAAATGGGCTGTTGAAGTCGCTGAGGAGACGCCTTGAACAATCACGGATCCATGCCCGCCGGAATGGCGTTCGAGATGGGCCATGGAGGCGACGACCTCCCGTCAATGGTTCGCGACATGCGAAACCGTTTCTGGATCTGCCTGATCTTTACCGTGCCAATTTTCCTGTACGCGCCCATGGGCAGCTTCTTCACGCCGCCAACACCGCCGTTTGGTCTGAATCTCAACCGGTGGCTGTTTTTTCTCGCAAGCGCCGCGATTCTCTATCCCAGCTGGACGTTCTTCGTCTCTGCCGGGCGCTCGCTCA
>JANYKY010000283.1 GCA_025357975.1 Gemmatimonadaceae bacterium | reverse complement strand
CTGCGATCGTCCACAAGCACTGTAAGCGGTAATTTTGGCCAACGCTGCGCAGTGCTGTCCGTATAGTCGCGGTTTGCCTCGGGAGTACGCCCGCGCAAGCTCACGATACGCTGGCTCTTATCGAGGAACAGGTCGGCGACTTTTGTCCCTTGCTCGAGCAAGCCACCTGGATTCGACCGCATGTCGATAATGACGGACGCGGCACCCTTTGCTACAAGAGCGTCCACTGCTCGGGTGACCTCTCTGGCCGTCGAGTCGCTGAATGCCTTCAGGTCGATATAACCAATCCCGTTCGGCAGCATTGCAATTCTTCGCACGGCGCTTTGGTGCAGCTCCTGACGCTGCAGCGACACGGGTATGGCCGCCAGCATGCCCGGCCGCTCGATCCGGAGCGCAACGGAAGTGCCGGGCTTTCCGCGAAACGATTGCATCGCGTGTTCGAGGGTCCACCCATGCGCGGGGTGGCCGTCAACTTCCACGACGCGATCGCCCGGCTGTACCCCTGCACGTTCGGCAGGGCTTCCAGGGGTCGGCGCGATAACAACGATCCATCCATCTCGTACGTCGACCTGGAGTCCGATGCCGGCGTAATTCCCGGAAGTCGTTTCGTTGAACTGGCCGAGCTTATCGGGTGCGAGCAAGGACGTGTACGGATCCTCGAGCTCGTAAAGCATTCCATCGACGGCCTTTCGGTACATCGCCGACGTGTCGAATGAATCGACATAGCTTCTCGCGATTTTCGAGAACACGTTGTCAAAGAGGCGCGCCGCCTCGGCTTTGCTCGGGACAGGGCCAGCCCGCGTCCCATGCTCGATGAGCCAGCCGCCTGTCACGACAGCCAATCCAAGAATCGCACCAACAGTTATCGCGCGCGATCGCGCGCTGGGACGCATGTCACTCATTGCCGTTTTACCTCGTCCAGCATGCCGAATTCCCCGGGCAGGTTTTGCGCGAGCATTTTCATGATGCGGTTATGCACTTCATCTGGTGTCCCTGCTCCGTCCACCATCACTATTCTGCCAGATTCCTCGTGCGCGTCCTGCCAGTCGTCAGAAGCAAATTCAGCGAATGCCCGCGAGACTCGCGCGTGGAATTCGTCGCCTGATCTTTCCATCCGATCGTGCGATCCGCGCAAAGCTGCCCGCGCGAGCCCATCGGCCGGGTCGAGATCAATGACAAGATTGAGATCAGGTGTGCGGCCGCCTGTCGCGAGTGAGTTTGCAGCTCGCACATTGGCCTCATCGAGTCCCCGCCCCGCTATCTGGTATGCATATGTCGACAGGAAGAATCTGTCCATCAATACAATTACCCCGGCATCGAGCGCAGGGTCAACGTGCCTTTCCATTATCTCGGCCCGGGAGGCCATGAAAAGAAGGGCCTCCGCCGCCGGTGAAATATCTCCAGGCGAATGCAGCAGTATTCCCCTTATCGAGTCACCGAGCGGCGTGCCGCCGGGCTCGCGAAGTGCAAGAATCCTGTAACCGTCGTTCTCCAGCCTGGTCGCCAGCAACCGCAGCTGCGTTGTTTTTCCGGCCCCCTCCGGCCCTTCGAGAACAATAAGACGTCCGGCCGCCACGGGACCGTTCAGCTGAGGCTGATGATGGAGCTGGTAGCGCCTTTCTTCATCCCGTCCATGATCCAGTTATTCACCTGGTACATGACCTTGTCGAAGTTTTCCTGTGCGGAGATCGCACGCTGGTAGACGGAGTTCGTCTGCACCTTCGACAACAAGTCGTCGAGCTGCTGCTCCATTTCCTGCGTCGGCTCCTCGCCACGCTGAATCATCTGCTGCGCCTCAGTGCGGATTTTCTCCATCTGCTGCAGAATCGTGACGGAGTCGCGGTCTGCGTTGAGAGCCTCGCTCGACCGCTTGACCGCTTGATATTCCGGGCTTTGCCCAATGAAGCGCCCGAGCTCTTTCGCCTTGTCTTCCAGCATTCAATACTCCATGATGTTGTCGTTTCAGATTCTTGACGCGAGCACAAATCGCTCCCGTCCAGTGAGGTCGAGTCTCACCGCCACTCCGTTGTAGGCCCCGTTGGCCATGACCAGCTCGGCCGCGAGCGACGCCCTGCGTTCATCGACTTCGAGAGCAAGGATTCCGCCGCCGGCAAGGATTGCTGCGCCCTGAGCCACAATCTGCTGAATTGCCAACATCCCGTTGCTTCCGGAAGCGAGCGCGACCGGCGGTTCCCAGTTACGCACACTCGGCGGAAGAGCATCGATTTCCGAGAACGCAATGTATGGCGGGTTGGAAACAAGAACAGTCGCCTTGACGTCACTGACCGGTGAATTAAATGAGCCGCAGCGGAGCTCGATGGGACACTTCAAGGCTGCCGCGCAGCGCTCCACGTTTATCTCGGCTACTTCCAGTGCATCGCGTGAAATGTCGGTTGCGAGGACCCTCTCGAAGCTGCCCTCCG
>JANYKY010000275.1 GCA_025357975.1 Gemmatimonadaceae bacterium | reverse complement strand
CAAGAGCTGTCTGCGGATATGTGGTATTCCCGGACACGTGTCCGGCATTCTCATTGATACGGCACTTTCCAGCGAATGTTCTCGCACCATTTGCAGCCGTCCGCGGAACTGCGGAACTCAACCTTCCAGCCTTCGGCCCATGTTGCGAAATAAACCGTCTTCGCATCTTCGTCGGTCCGAATGACGAGACGTTGAGTGCCGAGTTCTGGCTTGCCTGGCTTTTGTCCGTTGAAACTCCACTCTGCCTGTGAGTCGAAACCCACCGCGCCTGTCGCGTTATTCGGGCAGATGAAATTCACATGGGTGCCAGCGCTGGTCCATCTCTGATTTTGCACGAGACGAAGCCCGAGGTCTGGTGACATCGATAAGCTCGACATTCCGGCACAGGCAGATTGCACCCACGTACCATCGCGATTGGATTGAAAGAGAATCCCCGCTCCCTTGGCTCCGCGGATTTGAATTTGCTCTCCGGCGTCACCAATGCATGCGTCGGGAATGCAGAGTCTGCCGCTCACGATCAAGTCGCCGTTGATGACGACCTTGCCTGTCGTGTCTGCCGCGCTTTTGCCAGTCGCTGGAAGCCGGCGGTTAATGTCCGCAATCGCCAGCTGCAACTGGCGGTTGACGGCCAACAACGAATCGACATCTGCCTCATATCTCGCTCTGCTCACAGAGTCCGAGGCCTGTCTGGCGAGGAGGAGGTCGACGCATACGCGCAGGTCCGAGACTGTGCGTGTGTTTGGCGAGCATGCCTGTGAGCCCTGCGCCGCAAGCAGCGTTGGAATCGCGACGAGCACCGGGATCAAGAAACATGTCGTTGAGAACCCCATCGCCCGCACGAAAACTCCAGGTAAATTGTTTTCGAACTCAGAACAACGGGCCGGACAGCCAGAACTTTCCGGCCCCTGATAATCAGCCCTTGGGTTTCGCGCCGAAGTTACAGCTATCGCACGGCGCGGGATCCATATTGACGCTTCCCGAAATCGGATCACCATCGGTAGGTGTGAATGTAGCCTGCGTGAAGAAAAGGTCGAAGCAGACACCGCCAAGACTGCTGGATGAAGCCTGACCGATCCCCCGCTTGCCACAGCCAATGAAGCTCGGAGGCGACTGAATACTGGCGAGATCGATGACCAACGTGCCGTCAGCGCCCTGAATCGTCACGAGGCCGTTTCCGGTCAGGATTCCATCGTGCATCTTGACGCTTCCGTTCGAAGCGGAGTTGGTGCAGGTCGCGCTATTGTCATTGAAATGCACATAGCCCGAATTGTCCGTCGGGTTCACGAGATACGTAATCGGAATATCGAACGCCAATGCCGAGCCCTCACAGGGGACTCCGGCAACCGGCTTGGACAGCGATACGCTGAAGTTCGGCGCAAGTCTGGACCCGGGACCAGAGCAGTAATCCCAAGGGTACACGTTTCAAGATGACCTCATGATGGTTTGCCGAACATTCATCACGCAGCTGTGCACGTATGTTTGCGACCGTAAAGCAATTCTAAAGCGCCGTTTTGTGATGCGCCAGCACTGCCCGGCGAGCTAATGAAGCGCGGCGCCCCCAAGGCGAGCTAACGCGTCTCTTGCCTCCTTTACCATTGGTTGAATTGACGCATCGCCGTGCTCCCACGCATGCGCAACTATACCGAATGCGCGGAGAGCAATCGCCTTATCTTTTTTTTTGAAAGCGATGCGTCCGCGCTCCATCGCCATCGAAACCTCTGTTGGATCTATGAGACTGTTTAGTCGCTGGTCCAGCAGATTGGCCGCAGCATCGTCTTTACCTGCTGCAGCGAGAAGGCGCGCCGCTTCGAGACGGTCCATATAGCAGGCAATGCACAAAGTATCCGGCAGGGCTTCAAATTCACCGCGCGCGGCAGCGGTGTCATGCTTCGCAAGCGACAGATACGCTTTCGTCGAGGCAACGCGATACCTCGCGCCACGTCGGGCCAACTCGGTTCCGACTCGTGCTGCCGAATCTGCGCGATGACTGAGAGTCATGATCGATGCGATATCGCCCCGCTTTGCGAACCAGGGCAGCGCGCAATATGACTGTTGCAATCCGGTGGAAATCCAACCTGTCATGACGCTGTTTGCCGTATCGGCCGGAATTCCACCCAGCAGCGCGAGCTCTACGAACAGTCGCGAAGCCCTCGGCTTCTCGCCCATCAAATGCCACGCTTCAGCAAGATGACCGCGGTATGCGAGCTCCAGCGGCAAAAAATTCCAGAATCTCAGTGAGTCCGCCGCAAACTGCGCGTTCCGCGGACGTGCCTTGTAAGACTGAAGGAGCTTCAGCGCAGTTTCACCAGTATCGGGCCAGCGCCTGAGCGCAAAATATGCGGCCATCACAGCGTCGGTCGGCGCCTGCGTCGCGAGCTTGTCGACCGAAGCAGGATCGTTTACCACTTTATCCACGATCGCGATCCCCTCGGCCTCGACATCCGTGGGATGAAGCCCGAGATAGAGCGCTACGTATTTCTTTCCCGCCTCCGTCCCGTCGAGCGTGAAGGCAAGCTCGATTGCATGAACATACGCCGGCGCGAATGCTGAATCGAGCGCGATCGACTTGTTGAATGCGTCCAGCGCATCGCGTTCCGTTATCGCTACCGGACTGCCGTACCCGTGATGGAATCGCGCTTCTCCAACGGCATACCACACTTCGGGATCGTCCGGGTATTTCGCCGCCGCCTTATCTACAGTCTGGAACAGACGTGTCAGCATTGCCCAGTTCATGGAGTCGCTACGCAAAGGCGCGAGAGCCGCCCTGAGGGAATCAGAGGTGAGCAAAAGACTGTCGCGCGCAGCCAGGTGATGATTTCGCGCGCCAGCTTTCAGCCAAAGAGCGCGTGCGGTAGAATCGCTCCCATTCTTCTGCCACGCAGCAACTTGCGCAGCCCGGTAAAGTGCGAGGGGAAAAGTGCTGTCCGCCTTGATCGCATCTGCGTAATTGAGTCCGGCAGAATCCCATGCCGTCGCGCGAAAATATTGTTCCCCGCGGAGGAAAGATCTGATGGCGTCAATAGAACTCGATCCAAATGATACGTTCTTGGTTGCACCGAGCGTGTACTTCGACCCGAGGTAATCGAGAACCGCCTTCGCGTAGTTCCTGGAAGCATCCTCGACGGTGACGCCAACGACATCGCCGGGTTCCCATGACTTGCCGGTAGCAACCTCGAGCACATGAGTTCTAAGCGCCACTTTCCCCTGAACACCAGCGACGGTTCCCCAAATGACATAGATGGCCTGCGTACGCTTACCGAGTGCCAACGCAGAACCACTGTCTGCGAGATCAGGAAATCCCTTGATTGCGATAGTTGGAGAAACAGTCTTCAACGGTCCGATGCCGTCGAGGTAGCGCGCGAGCACGTCCACCATGCCTTCGCGCCAAAGCTTGAAGTCGCTCGTCGGAACGTTGAACGGGGCAATCGCAATTACGACCCCGTTGGGTGCGTCCTTCGGACCCCGAAGCTTCATGAACGTTGCGGTCACCGCAGCGATTACGAGGATCACCGCAACTGGCAGCGCGATACGCCAGTTCTTCGGTAGCCGCTTGTACTTCCTGATTTGCAGCGCCGTTCTCGAGGCGGTCAAACCTTGCGTACCGGCGGATGTCGGCTGGTACGCTACGTCGATTGCATCGCGAAATTCCCCGGCATCCTGAAAACGCAGGGCAGGGTCCTTCTGCATTGCCCGCTTGATGGCATTCGATACAGCCTCTGGAGTATCCACTCGAATCGCATCGACTGCAGGGGCTTCGCGCGTGAGGTGCGCAATCAGAATCGCCTGATCGGTCGCGCCGGTGAAGGGCGGCACGCCGGAGAACAACTCGAACCCGACAACACCCATTGCGTAGATGTCGGCGCGCGCATCGACAGTTTTTTCGCCGAGTGCCTGCTCCGGAGCCATGTAGCCGACCGTGCCGAGGGAGATGCCGGTGCCAGTAAGTCGCTCGCCAGGTTCCGTTCCGCCGCCGGTCAGTGCAGCGGCGATTCCGAAATCTGCGAGCACAGCGTGACCGTCCTGAATCAGCACATTCTCCGGTTTTATGTCACGGTGAATGACACCGGCCTTGTGTGCGTACGCCAAAGCATCCGTCATCTCGCGGAGGATGCGAAGCGCATACGCGATCGGGAGCTGCTTCTCGCGCTGAAGCAATCCGCGTAATGACTCCCCTTCGATGAAAGGCATGACGTAATGGACGAGCCCGTCTTTTACGCCGGCGGAAATAACGGGGAGGATATGCGGATGCTGAAGCTGGGCAGTCACCTCACTCTCGCGGCGGAATCTCGCGAGCATCATCGGACTGACGAGATCCGGCGGGAGAATTTTTATGACCACCCGCCGCCTCAACGCTACATCCGTCGCAAGGAAAAGCCGGCTCATGCCGCCGCCTTTCATTTCCGATTCGACGGTATACAAATCAGCGAACGTATTCTTCAGCTGTTCGAGAAGATCATTTTGAATCGACGGCAATTGCGCGTCGCTCGGTGCCGCTGCAGAAGGCGGAGGACGCATCGCGTAGACGAATTCATCGACGGTCTGCCAGCGATCGTCGGGGAAACGCGCCATCGCCTTGTCAACCGCCTGCTCCATTGCTTCGGGGATATCGTCGCGAAGCACGCCCAAGGCCTGTGCGGGCCGTGAGAAGCGCGCGGCCATCAACAGGTGCGGTGAATTCCCCGAAAAGGGCGGAATTCCGGCGAGCATCTCGTAGACGACACAGCCAAGCGAATAAATGTCGCTTCGCAGGTCGAGATCGCGCTCAGCGCTCACCTGCTCCGGACTCATATACGCAGGTGTGCCGAGAGTGATGCCGGTAGCCGTCAGGCGGTCTCCGGTTGCGCCGGCCATTGCACGAGCGACACCGAAATCGAGCACGTACACATCGTCGCCAGACAACAGGATGTTCTCGGGTTTGATGTCGCGATGAACGATGTTGCGGTTATGAGCGTAGCTCATCGGCGCGGCAATCGCCGCCGTGATACGTCGCACTTCGTCGATAGATAGGCGTGGTTTTCGGTCGAGCCTTTGACGAAGCGATTCTCCCTCTATGAAATTCATCGCGTAAAACGGCAGGCCGCCGGCGGTTCCCGTGTCGAGCACCCGCGGAATGCGCGGATGATCGAGCTCTGATACGAATGCGATCTCCCGTGCGAACCTTTGGTTGGAGACAACGCTTCCGAGCTCGATCCTCAGAATCTTTACTGCTGCAGGAGAGCCATCGCGGACATCGGTGCAGAGATAGACAGTCGCCATCCCGCCGTGTCCCAGCTCCCGTTCTATGCGATAATGCTCGCCGAGCATCTCATCGGGCCGGTCGGTGGGAATCTGAGGCACGCCTGGAGGAAGGGTCGGATTCTCAGTCGCTTCATGAGAATAAATCTGAATCGGTCGCAGTGGCTCGAGTCGCATTCCATATTACGAGCGGCGCGCATGAAGCCGCAACCACAGCGGCGGATTCGGGCGCCTGATAGTTCAGCCGGCGCTTGCACTCGCTTTGACAAGGCGCAGCCCGAATGTAGAACCCCGAATTTGATCGCATTAGGGCGCCACCAGCGGTTCGAGCCCCACAAGCTACGAATCGACATTCAGCTCCCCCATGTCATACTCTGCGCATTTCCAGCGGGCGCCGCGTAAGTTGTCTTGAATGTCGTCCGAATCGCGCGTCATAAAGGCCGCTCAAATCGGCATGCTCGTAAACGCGGCGCTCGCAATCGTAAAGCTCGTTGCGGGAATAGTCGGCCACACGTATGCGCTCGTGGCAGACGCTGTCGAATCTACGGCTGACATTTTTGGTTCCCTCGTGGTCTGGGGCGGGCTCCATGTTGCCAGCCGTGATCCGGATGAGGATTATCCATTCGGTTATGGGAAGGCGGAGTCGGTTGCTGCGGCTGTCGTCGCGATGATGCTTCTGGCCGCATCTCTCGGAATCGCTTTCGAGGCCGTTCGCGAAATTCGAACGCCGCACCGGACACCCGCACCATGGACCCTGATTGTGCTGGTCGCTGTTCTGGCGGTGAAGTTCGCTCTGTTTCGCAGGACGTCCAAGATCGGAGATGAGACCGGAAGCACTGCGGGAAAGGCCGACGCGTGGCATCACGCGAGCGATGCGATGACATCTGCCGCAGCGTTCATTGGAATATCGATCGCGCTCTGGGGAGGCCGAGGCTGGGAACAGGCCGACGACTGGGCGGCGCTATTTGCCTCGACAATCATTTTTTACAATGGCGTGCTGCTTGTTCGACCTGCGATGCACGACCTGATGGACAGAATGCCGGGTAGCGACATCATCGAGCCCGTCAGGGCAGCGGCTGCATCAGTTCGGGGAGTACTCGGGGTAGAGAAACTTTCCGCGAGAAAGGCCGGACTGGTTTACTACGTGGACATTCACGTGCAGGCCAACGCCGAGCTGTCGCTGCACGACGCGCATGAGTTGAGCGGCGTTGTGAAGAGCGCAATACGGCGAAACGTTCCCCGGGTCGCGGGAGTGCTCATACACATGGAGCCGTTCAAGAGAGGCGAGCCAACGCCTGCCAGTCAGACCAGCTTCAGCGCCTGACCTACCTCTGTCAGCGACTGGCGCGCATCACCGAATAGCATTCTCGTTTTCTCGTGGTGAAACAGTGCATTCTCAATGCCCGCGAAGCCGTGTCCCATGCTGCGCTTGAGAACGATGATGTTTCGCGCCTTGTCAACGTCGAGGATCGGCATTCCGTAAATGGGGCTCGATGGATCGTCGCGGGCAGCCGGGTTGACGACATCGTTCGCGCCGACGACCAGCACGACATCCGTCTGCGCAAACTCGCCGTTGACCTGATCCATCTCGAGCAATTGATCGTACGGAACGTTGGCCTCTGCCAGCAGTACGTTCATGTGCCCGGGCATGCGGCCAGCTACCGGATGAATCGCGTACTTGACATCGACGCCCCGCTTTTCGAGATCGGTCGCCAGCTCCCGGACAGTATGCTGCGCCTCGGCTACCGCGAGGCCGTAACCGGGAACGATGACTACGCTTCGCGCATAGGCCAGCGCAATCGCAGTATCCTCCGCCGTTGTCTGACGAACCGGAAGTGCAACTGCATCCGTCCCGGCCGCCCCTGCCGCGGTTGTAGCCCCGAACGCTCCGAATAGAACATTGCCGACGGAGCGATTCATGGCTCTGCTCATGAGAAGCGTGAGAAGAGTTCCCGACGCACCGACGAGTACTCCGGCAACGACGAGCATCTGGTTGTGAAGAACAAATCCAGTCAGCGCAGCAGCGAGGCCAGTCAACGAGTTCAAAATCGATATCACGACCGGCATGTCGCCGCCGCCGATGGGAAGCACGAACATCGCGCCGAGCAGCAGAGCTCCGGCGAACACCATCCACAATGCAGCAGTCCCGCCGCGATTCATCACGACGGCGGCGCCGACGAGAATCACAGCGAGGAGAATTACGGTGTTGATGATGCGCTGCAATGGAAACTGCAGCGGCTTGCTCGACAGGATCTCCTGCAGCTTGCCATACGCGACGAGGCTTCCAGTAAATGACACCGCACCGATGAAAGTGCCCATGACGATCGAGGTCGTCTCGCCGGCGCCAGTGGCTTCGCCGGCCGACGTCAGCCGAAGATATTCTGCGATCGACACGAGCGCCGCAGTGGCCCCTCCCATCCCGTTGAAGAGCGCTACCATCTGCGGCATCGCAGTCATTTGAACGGTGCGGGCGAAGTAGGTGCCAATTCCCGCTCCCACCAGCATGCCGGCGGCAATCGTACCGAAAGAAAGAATCTGCCGGTCGAGGAGTGTCGCGCCGAGAGCTAGCAGCATACCCAGCGCGGCCAACCGGTTTCCTGAACGAGCCGATGCTGGCGAGCTCAGACGCTTCAGGCCGAAGATGAAGAGAACTGCCGCAACAATGTACGCGCCCGCTATGAACGAGTCGCGCAGGTCAAGCATCGGTTTTTTCCGTCTGCCGCTTCTTGAACATCTCAAGCATGCGGTCGGTTACGACAAATCCGCCGAAGACGTTCGCGGCGCCGAAGACAACGGCAACGAAACCGAGAACGTGGAGAAGGGGCGTGTCCGCCGCGCCGGCAACCAGCATTGCGCCAAGAACGACAATTCCATGGATCGCATTGGTGGCGGACATCAGTGGCGTGTGCAGAACCGAAGGGACCCGGGAGATCACTTCAAACCCCACGAACATCGCAAGAATGAAAACGTAAATGCCGAGTACGAGCTCGATGCTCATGTCATAGTGGGTGTGAGTCGCTGAAGGATTGCGGGATTGCGAATTTCGCCGCCTGCGGTCACGCAGACGGCGCTGGTGATGTCGTCGGCGAAGTCGAGGTTCAGCATGCCGTCTTTCGTCAGGTGCGCGACGAGCGCCGCAATATTTTTTGCGTACATGTAGCTGGCATGAAAGGCGAGGCTGCTCGAGATGTTGAGCGGAGCGATGATAGTGACGCCTTCACGCTCGACCGTTTCACCTGGAACCGCGAGCTCACAGTTTCCGCCCTGCTCGCCAGCGAGGTCAACGATCACTGATCCAGGCTTCATGGCGGCTACCGTCTCCTTCATCACGAGCAACGGCGCGCGTCGGCCAGGCACCAATGCAGTAGTGATAATTACGTCGGCCAATTTGGCCCGCTCGTGGATCAGCTCCTTTTCCTTTCTGATGTGATCTTCGGAAAGTTCTCGCGCATAGCCGCCCGAGTCCTGCGCGTCGTGGCTATCGACGGGAAGCTCGACAAAGGTTGCTCCGAGGCTTTGCACTTGTTCCTTGACGACCGGTCTCGTATCGAATGCTTCGACGACCGCACCGATGCGGCGCGCGGTTGCAATCGCCTGAAGCCCGGCCACACCAGCGCCGATCACGAGGACTCGAGCCGGCTTAACCGTTCCAGCGGCGGTCATTAGCATCGGGAAAAATCTTTGTAGTGCGTTTGCGGCAATGAGTACCGCTTTGTAACCCGCCACTGTGCTCTGCGATGAGAGGACATCCATCATCTGCGCTCGGGTCGTCCTCGGAACGAGCTCCATGCTGCAGGCGTTCAGTCCTTTTTGAGCGAGCTCCTGAAAAATGATTGGGTCGCCAGACGGCTGGAGTAGTCCGATCAGCGTCATTCCGGAGGTGAGCATCGCAAACTCGCCAGCGGTCGGGCGCTGAATCTTGAGGATCAAGTCGGAAC
>JANYKY010000238.1 GCA_025357975.1 Gemmatimonadaceae bacterium | reverse complement strand
TGTTGATCGCGATATAGAATACTCGAAGCGCGGGAGCGGATTCGAGCATCGCTTTCTTCTCGTCCGTCTGCTCCCAGTTTCTTGTCTCGCCTTCAGGCACGTACAGCACATCGACATTCCCCGTCTCGAATTCCGCCACGGCGGTGCTCGGCTCCGCGATAATTCGCGCCATCAGGCTGTCGGCCTTTGGTGCTCCCTGGAAGTAGGCATCGTTTCGCGCAAACTTGAGGTAATCGTCATGCTTCCATTCGACAAACTTCCAGGGGCCTGTGCCAATCGGATGCTCGCCAAAATTGGAAGGAACGGAATCGGGGACGATGCTTGCAACGGGCATCGCAAGAAGTTTCGGGAAGATGGCGAATGGTTCTTTCAAGCGGATGACGACGGTGCTGTCGTTCGTTGCAGAGAGGCCCGACACGCGGTTCCCGCCCTTACCGTCGGCGAATTCCTGGGCTCCCGCGATTGGGTAGAGGGGCCAGCCACGACCTCCTTTGGTCGCTGGATTGAGCACGCGCTGGAAGCTGTTGATGACATTGCGGGCCGAGAATGGCCGTCCGTCGTGGAACTTTACGCCGCTTCGAAGGTGAAACGTGTAGGTCAATCCATCGGGTGACAGATCCCATGACTTGGCCAGTCCGGGAACTACCTGGGCGTCTGGAGTGAATCGAACGAGACCATCGAACACGTAGCCGACAGCTCTGCCGGTCGGCACGTCCGTCGAGAGCGCGGGATCGAGCGAGCGCGGGTCGGAGGTGTCACGCGAATCGATGAGTGTCCGGCGTGCGGGCGACGATTCGCCGCCCGTGCATGCCATTGCAGCCAAAGAACTTACGAGGAGAAGCCGCGCGATGCGCATGATTGTACCGTTGACATTGTGGGGGCGGACGCGAGAACTTACCGGGCCCTCGAGCAGGCGTCAAACAAATGAGCGAAGACTACTATTATAGGCGCCACCTGGCGGCCACCGATCTCCTGCCCGCAATTGGGGTCGGTATCGCCGCAGGTTTGGGCGCATTTTATCTGGTGCAACTGTTAGTCCAACGGACACCGCTCGTGCCATCGCCCGCTGTCGTCCGCGAGCCGCCCCTCCCCGACAAGAAAAGCGGGCCGGCCGGGCCGTGGGACCGAAAGCGCGGAGGGTGATGCGCCGCGAGTACGCGCGCTTCTTCCTGTTCTTCAGCTGCGCCCTACTCGTCACTACGCTCGCGAGACCCGCCACGGCTCAGGAAGTAAACTGCGATCCCGGTGATCAGGAGGTACGAAGGCTCACCTTCACCGGCAACAGTGCGTTCGCCGATGCAGAGCTCTCCCGGATCATCGTCACCACGCCATCGCCGTTTGCGAGAACGGTCCTGCATCTGCCGCTGACTGTGCGGCGCTGCCTCGATCGCAATGAGCTGCCCAAAGACAGGGCAAGACTCGTCATCTACTACCGCCGCCGCGGATTTCCTGACGCAACAGTGGACACCGTCGTCAACGTCGTAGCGAAGCACGCAGTCGAGGTGGGATTCAACATCCACGAAGGTTTGCCAACTAAACTCGCGTCTATCACCGTCCAGGGGCTGGACTCGGTTCGCGACCGCTCCCGCATCACCCGGAGCCTTCCCATAAGAGCTGGTCAGCGGTTCGACAGGGTCACCGTCGAAGCCACTCGCGACACGATCGGGACCCGCCTGCGCAACAACGGCTATCCCAAGTCTCAGGTCATCAACACCTTCGATGTGGACGATGCGTCGCGCCTCGCGTACGACACGATCAACGCAACGCCCGGCCCATTCACGCGCATCGGGAAAGTTGACATCACCGTCATTCCATTTACGAAAAAATCACAGCAGATATCGGACGATGTCGTGCGCCGCCTCGTCGGATTGAAGACAGGGCGCGTCTACCGTGAAGATGAGCTGCTCAACGCACAGCGCACTCTTTATCGGACCGAAGCATATCAGCACGTATCCATTCTTCCCGACTCAGGCTCAGGCCCTGCCGATACGACAATCGACATCAAGGCCGTGCTCGCGGAAAACACGACACGATCTGCGAGACTTGGCGCGGGTTACGGTACGCTCGACTGCTTCCGGGTGACTGGCGAGCTGTCGAATTACAATTTTCTGCGTACTGCGCGGCGCCTGGATCTCACGACCCGCGTATCGAAGATTGGCATCGGCGATCCATTGTCCGGCGCCAAGGCACTGTGCCCGCAGGCGCAAAACGACCCGTTCAGCCTCAAGCTCAACTACTACCTCGGCGCCACGCTCAGGCAGCCGGTATTTCCAGGGTTGAGAGCGCTGCCGACGATCACGGTCTTCAGCGAGCGCGTATCAGAGTACAACGCGTACATTCGCACGACGACTATCGGCGGAGTAGCATCGATCGATGTACGGCGCTGGCCAACGACTCCGGTGACATTCGCTTACTCGATGGATCTTGGCCGCACTGAGGCGCAGCCCGCTCTCTTCTGCGCTGTTTTCAATCTCTGTGCTCTCGAAGACCGTCAAAGAGTCGAGAAAACACAGCGGCTGGCTGTTGCGAGCATTGTGGTCTCGCGAGACCGCACCAACAATATCATCACGCCCAGCCGCGGCTATCAGTGGCGCGTCGAAGCGCGTCATGCTTCACCGTTCATCCTTTCGGATACCGCGCTGCAATTCAACAAGATCGTAGGCGAGCGTTCACACTACTGGGGAATCGGGAGCGGAAGCGTCGTGGCGCTTCGTGTACGCGCAGGCGCTGTGTTTGGGCGCAGCTTTGGAACGACGTCTGGATTTATTCCGCCACAAGAGCGTCTGTATGCCGGAGGTCCGACGACGGTGCGCGGTTTCTCACAGAATGAGCTCGGCTCGAGTATCTACATAGCGCAGGCATTCAGTGTTGTTTTTCCCGCAGCGTCAGGGCTGCCGGACACGCTGTTCCGCGTCTCGCATTCAGTGCGTGACTTTCGCCGCGTTGTTCCAGTCGGTGGCAACTCGATGCTCGTAACCAATCTCGAGTTGCGGCTGCCCAGTCCGTTTCTGGCAGAGCTGCTACAGTGGACGCTATTCACCGATGGCGGCGACGTCTGGAACCGGGGCAACGCCGAAACGTTTCAAAACTTCTCCTTCAAGGTGACACCGGGTATTCAGCTCACAGCGTTCTCCCCCGTTGGACCCGTTCGAATTGTCGTCGGATACAATCCCTATAAAAGGCCGGCAGGCCCGTTGTTCTACGAGGTTCCGATCGGAACGAGCGATCTCACAGGCCCGGCAGGCGGCAGTCTTCCCTGCGTGAGCCCGGGAAATATTCTTCCGGTTCATCTGGTGAATGGGAGACTCGAGCAGAGCGAAGGCCGGTGTCCGGCTGTATTCTCGCCGAACTCATCGAGCAGCTTTCGAAGCAGGCTGACATTTGGCCTTGCCATCGGGCAGGCGTTCTAGACCCCGATGTCACGCCGCCAGCGGATTGTAACCTGGAGCGGACTCGCCCTGGTGGTGGTAATTCTCGTCGTCGCCGGGATACTTGTTTCACTGACAGAAACGCAGTTCGGACAGGGACAGGTTCGGAGCTACGCGCAGTCGTGGATCAACGGAAAGGTTCGCGGCAGGATATACGTGGGGAAAATCAGCGGCGGGCTCGTCAACGGCGTGACGATCGATTCGCTCGAGATTCGTGACGAGCAGGACTCGCTTTTTCTTGCCACTGGTCCGATTCAGGTGCGGTACGATGCGCGCGATATTTTTGATCGCCGCATTCTGCTGAGTCACCTCGACATAGCGCATCCAGTCGTTCACATCCGGCAACACGAAAAGGGAGATTGGAATTTTCAGAGGATCTTCCCATCTGGCCCGAAAAATCCGCCATCAGCCGATAGATCGTTCGGCGACTACATCGTCATGGACTCGGCCGATCTCCACAACGCCTCGATCGTTCTGAGTCTCACATGGCATCCTCCCGATACACTTCGCGGCGCCAAGAAAGACAGCGCAATTCTGCATGCGCTCGCGTCATTCACTCAGGTTACTCCGGGCAATCAGTGGCGAACAGAGATCGATAAGACATCCGAAGGCTATGCCCACATTTATCGGTTCAGCCAGGTACAGGCGCGCTTTGGCTACGTGCGCCTCGCGGATCCGGAC
>JANYKY010000191.1 GCA_025357975.1 Gemmatimonadaceae bacterium | reverse complement strand
TCGCGGGTGGAACTGACGTGACGCAGTACTACATCGACGGCGAGACGAACAGCGAGCACGGAATTGTTTCGTACAATACTGTGAACAGGCAGAACTTCCGCGGTAATCTCAACTCCCGGATTGCCCGTGGTCTGGACTTCGCGTTGTCCACTCAGTATACACGCAGCAAGCTCGCGCTGAACTCGAACGACAACAGCATTTTCAGCCCGCTCATCAACGGCCTTGTGGGAAGTGCATTCTTTACGCCTTCCGACAGCCTCGGAAACATCAGCGACCTCAACTATCGCTCCTTCAGCCAGTCCGATCTGTCGAATTACGTAACGCATCAGAATGTTGATCGCTACCTCATCGGCGCGATCGCGAACTATCGTCCCTTGAACTGGCTGAGCGGCAATTTCAACATCGGCCTCGATTACATCAATCGTTTCGACTTCCGGAGTCTGCAGCCGAACAAGCTGGCCATCGCGCAGTCGTTCACGATCGGCTCGCGTGAGTCAGAGCGCACGAATAACTACCTGTATACGGGAACGGGGTCGACGACAGCGACGTTCAGGCCATTCGCTTCCTTGACTAGTGCCACCACGGTAGGTGCCTCGTACAACCGCAACGTGCTGCAGAGCACTGCAGGCACGGGCAACGGAATTGTGGCCGGCACGCAGAATCTCGGCGCAACCAGTTCGCTGTTCACCGTCAACGAAAATTTTGCCGAGATCATTTCTATCGGCACATTCGTGAGCGAGGCTCTGTCTTTCAGGGACCGCATGTTCGTCACTGGATCGCTGCGTCGCGACGACAATAGCGCATTCGGATCGAGCTTCGGGTTCATCACGTATCCAGGAATCAACGCGTCCTGGGTGCTGAGCGATGAGTCGTTCTTCCCGAAGACCAACCTGCTTTCGAACGTTCGCCTCCGCGCTGCGTACGGAGAGTCTGGAACACGTCCTGATTTCCGACAGGCGACAACGTTCTTCACGCCCGTCTCGACGAGCGTCAACAACATCGAGAATTCTTCCATCACGCTCGGAACGACGGGTAATCTCGATCTCAAGCCAGAGCTCACGAAGGAAACCGAATTCGGCGCTGATCTGAGCTTTCTCAGTGACAGGATCGGGGTCCAGCTGACGCATTACAATAAGCGGTCGAGCGACGCGCTCATCAACATCCCGCTAGCTCCGTCGTTCGGCCTGACGGCGAGCACCCTTCGGAACCTTGGCGCAATCAGCAACAGGGGCAACGAGGCACAGCTCGATCTCAAGATTTTCGAGAATGAGTGGAACGCGTTCAGCCTGCGCGGCACCGCGACGACTCTCACCAACCGGATCAATGAGATTGGAAATGATGCGACGGGCAAGGCTCTTCCCGACATCATCATCAATCGTGGCGAGCAGCGTCACCGCAAGGGTTACTCGGCCGGTGCATTCTTCCAGCGTCCAATCACGTACAGCGATGTTAATGGCGATGGGTTGTTGAGCCGCAGCGAAGTCACGCTTGGGGACACGGCGGTGTTCCTCGGCGACGCGCTTCCGCACTGGAACCGATCGATCAGCGCAGATATAAAGGTGCTCAAGTACATCCGTGTCTCGACATTGTTCGAGGGTCGCGGTGGAAACAAGCAGCTGAATGGAACGGAGCAGTTCCGTTGCACTTCCGGCGTAAGCTTCGGCGACCGCGGTTGTTCTGCTACGGGAAATCCAAATGCGAGTCTGGCTGAACAGGCAGCATTTATCGCCGCAACATTCGGTGGTGCAGCGCCGTCCAAGGCTGGGACAACGAAGACGGGCTATATCCAGGATGCCGGCTTTACCAAATGGAGAGAGCTTTCCATTACGCTCCAGGCTCCTGATTCGTGGAGTTTCCTGCGGATGGGGGGTGCCAAGGGCGCGAGCCTCAGCTTCTCTGGCCGCAACCTGAAGACGTGGACCAAGTACACTGGATTGGATCCGGAGATCGTGGAATCAGCGACGTCGAACTTCAACCAGAGTGAGTTCAACACGCAGCCGGCCCCTCGATTCTATACCGTTCGCCTCAATCTCAACTTCTAAACGGACCCGGTCCGGAGAAACAATATGAAACTTTTACATGTTGCTGGAGCCATCGCGAGGCGGCGTCCAGCTACGCTGTGCCTGGCGTTGGTGGCGGCAGGCGTGGCGAGTGGCTGTAACACTGACCAGATACTAAAAGTCACCGACCCTGCGGTCGCGACCCCTGGTTCCATAGCGAATCAGAGCTCGGTTCCCACTGTTTACGCCGGCGCGCTCGGTGATTTTTACTCAGCGTACAGCGGAAACCAGCTCAATGATGCGTTCAACGCGACGGTTGCACTTTTCACCGACGAGTTCAAATCGTCCGACACGTTCACTACTCGAAACGACGCTGACCGGCGCACCCAGTCGTCGCCATCCAACGGCAACCTTGCCGATATCCCGTACGTTGCACTCCATCGCGCGAGATGGTCAGCGGAAAACGCCGCCAACCTTGTGGGTCAGTTTTTTCCATCCAACGACCCGCG
>JANYKY010000185.1 GCA_025357975.1 Gemmatimonadaceae bacterium | reverse complement strand
AAAGAGGGGCACCTGGAACAACCCGGGCCGACCGCTGACAAGAACGGTGCTCAAGGCGCGAGCGCAAGCGACCTCAGCCGATTCACGGCATCGGGCTGCAACGACTCTCTCTGGACACACGTTTACAACGCTACCCGCCTGGAGAAACTCGCGACCTGCATCGCTGCAACGGGCACCGTCGCTGAGTCGCTGGTTGACCCCGACGGGGACCAGCATTTCCTGATGAAGCTCGATCCCGGTCAGGAGAGCTTAGTGAACCAGAGAAATGACAAGAAGAAAAATGGAAGCCTGGTCGTGGAGATTGTGTGTGCGAATCCAGCAACCCTCCCCAAGGTAAAAGGCGCCTGCGCGGGATACACGAACAAGATTCCGCTGCCAGCGGTGGGAACACACATAAAGGCTGTCGGCTCATACGTGATCGACTCGCACAACGGATGGGCTGAAATTCACCCGGTGACGAGGCTGGAACGGCTCTAGATCGTCCGACTCGATTTTTCGGCGGCTGCTACTCCGAGAATGCGGTGATGCTCAACGTTTCACTTTCGCCGCCATTTTGTTGCGGTGGTGCTGAACTTCTGCCCCGATCGCCGCGCCCATCAACGCACCGTGCCTACGATGGGTCATGTGTCCGGCGACGGCGCCTGCCGCTATACCTTTGAGAATGCTGTGATGCTTTGCCGGCACCATTGGTTGCCGCTGCGTTGCCTGCCGTTGTGCCTGCAAAGCGCTCGATCCGGCAGATGCCAGGATTAGCGACCCGCTGAGTAATGCAATCCTGATTGTATTCTGAAATGTGGCTGTCACCAATTCTCCGAGGCTGGGTATGCGTGTTGTCAATGCATAACAGATACCGCCAGTTCGGACTGCTAGGTACCGCACACCACATGCGAACTGGCTTTCCAAAGGCCCCCGCGCGCCGATCTTTTCACAGATTCATGGACTCCGCTTCCGGCAAAAATACCCGGGATTTAACCCGTTGCCTCGATCTCGTGCGCAATGCTGGAGCAGCGTTCATGAACGGCTAAAAAGAGCCGAGCAGAAGGCTATTAATAGTTGTAAAGCAATTGTTGGATAGAGATACACATCAGTTTCTGGGCCGGCGGCTGAGCAAGCGATTACGGAGCCCTCGATACGTCGAAATTGACCCGCGTAGTGCGCTTGTCCAAAATCTGGAAACTGACCGGGTTCGCTTGGCCCGGTGACGCATGGATAGCCACGGTGATGAGATAGGCCGAAGGCCTCGGCGGCCTGCTGCTCGTTGTGACACGGATCTAATATACCAGCTGATAATTCAACCGAAATCCTCGGCCCGGCTGCGGAAGAAAATCCTTGATCACCGACAGGTTATCGCGATACAGCGTATTGAAAACGTTGTCGCAGTGAAAGCTGATGTTGTTCAGAAAACGCTGCTGCGCAAAGCGAATCCCGACCCCCGCATTCACGACAGCGTAACCGGCCGTTGGAGTGTCACCGTCGCCGAGGCGGTTTTGTTTGGCGGCTGAGCGGGTTTCGATCATTCCCATGTACGTCCTGTCCTGATATGTCGCGCGCAGCAGGACTTTCAACGGCGGAATAAAGGGAAGCGGCACATCCCGACGCGTGTCGTGCGCGTTCACGTAATCAGCGGAGGCGCGAAGCGCGAGATGCTGCAGCGGTTGCACCGTCACGCTCGCATCGGCCCCATACAGTCGCGCCGTTGTCGCACCGAATTTCCGTACCGGAAAATCCTGAATCGTGTCGCCGCGCAGGAATGCATAGATGTAGTTGTGTATGAAATTCGCGTACGGCGACACCTCGAATGTCGCGTTCGCAAAATCGCCCTTGAGCGACGCGTCGATCCCCAATCCGGTCTCTGGGCTGAGGTCGGACGTCCCGATCGAATAGGTACCACTGGCCGCGTCGAGCCCATTCGCAAACAGCTCCTGAACCGTCGGCGCGCGAAACGATCGCGCAAAGCTCACCGACCCAATCAAATGAGAAGTGATTTGCTGAACGGCACCAAGCGACGCTGTCACCGCGTTGGACGTTCTCGAAGCACTGAGCGTCTGGAAAACGGAATCGGTGGATTCTGCAAACGGCCGCGTCTGGATCTTGTTGTAGTCATACCGCAGGCCTGCCTCGAGATGCGTCTTGTCCGACGTCGGATACTCCTCGTACGCGTAACCGGCAAAACCGGTAGTCCGGGAATTGGGGCCAAGCGGCTGGTCTCCTTCGATCGTGAGATCTTCGATGTTCGACCAGAGACCAAGGGTACCCTGCAGGGCGCCCAAAGGACGATGCCGCATTTGCAAAACACCATTCAGCTCGCGCTTGTGAAAATGGTTCGCCTGAGGATCTGAAACGCCGGTTTCATCCTGAGCCGTCGGAAATTCGGAGTGATTGTAGTCGTTGTAGTTGGCGTTCAGGCTGAGCTGCTGGGCGACCGATGGAATTCCGGCATTCAGCGAGCTCCGAAATTCGACAGTGTTTCGTTTCTGCTCGATTCTCGATGTGGTCGGCGGCACATTCTGAAAATCCGCGTTCGGCGGTACACCGGGAATTCCATAGTTCATTGAGTAGTGCTTCGCTCCCAGGCCAATCGATCCCGCCTGGTTCTGAAACGCATAGCCGACGCCTCCCTCACTGCTCCGCTCGAACGTCTGCGGCATTTTGTCGAGATTGAATACGGCACCCGTACCAGGATCCGTATAGGCTCTCTCAGGAATCCTGATTTCATCGGCGCGCACGCCGCCGGCGGAGATTCGGAATGCCTGATTGCCCGAGCTGAAGACATTGTTGAAATACCCGGCGCTTTCGTTGCTTACGCTGTTGCCTTCGGCCCCGACCATTCCCGAGAGCGGATGATCAGACACGCGTGGCACTATATCGGTAATGACGTTGACAAGGCCACCGATGGCGCTCGGTCCATACAGGATTGTGGCCGGCCCGCGCACCACGTCTACCTGTGTAATGCCGAGTGCCGCGATCGGCGTCGCGTGAGCGGGATCAAACGTGGCAAGATCCCCCATTCGAAGGCCGTTCTCGAGAATCAATACCTCGTTATCACCCAACCCGCGAAGAATCGGCCGCGAAGGCGCGGAGCCAAGCCCGCGGACACTTACGCCCGGAACATCAGAGATTTTTTCCGCGAAGCTGGTGCCCGGGCTATTCTCGAGTTCAACCTGTGACTTGGAAGCCGTCGACTGATACTCCTCACCCTCCGTTCGCGCATTCGGCGACGCCGAAACGACAACCTGCTGCAGCCGTATAGCCGATTCTGCGAGATCGAACGACGACGTTTCGGTGTCACCGGTCAGCCTCACGGTATTCGTCGCCGAAGCGTATCCCGCCACGCCAACAAAAACTCGATATACACCGCGCGGCACGCCAGAAAAACTGTACTCGCCGCGGGCCCCAGTGTGCTCCATGCGGTCGAGATCGAGGAGACGCACAGTCGCGCCCACGATTGGCCCGGCGGGGCCGCGAACGGTTCCCGTGATTGTCTGGGCCTGAACAGCTCCAGCGAATAGGAATGCGGCAGCGATCGAGAAACCGCGCATACGTTTCATTACGGACTCCCATACAAATCGGTTCAGATTGAGGTACGATCTAAAGCTGAAGAGTGTTGGCCGTACTTTCGGGATAACAACGCATAGAGCGCATATCCAGTCATCGCGCCAGCGACGTTGAAAATTACGTCGTCCACGTCACTCCATCTCGGATTCGCTACCCACCTGCCGACAAATTGAAGCAGCTCGATTGAGACAGATCCTGCGATCGCAACGAGAAAGATCGTCATAGCTGTCGCCCTTCTCCATAATATCAGCGGCAGCAGGGCGCCGAGCGGAACGAACACCGCGACGTTGCCAAGTATGGTCTCGAGACAAAACCTCGTCGTCGATGGCTGGCCGGGGTTTGGTATGAAGCATCTGACAGAGTGGGCCAACGGAACGAGATTAGTTCCGAACTGCCCGTTGCTGGCTGACATCGGCGGAGGAGCAAGGGTCACCGCTCCGAGAACCGCAATGTAGATACAAAAGCACACGAAGGGAGCGGTAGGCTTCGTAGTG
>JANYKY010000133.1 GCA_025357975.1 Gemmatimonadaceae bacterium | reverse complement strand
GGCCCCACGACGCTCGGTTGAAGCGGAGTCCATGCAATTGCTGTAAAACGTGCCGAGCATTTTATAACTCGCTGGCTCGGTCGCCATGTTGGCGACTGACTGCTGGAGAATGGAGGTCAGCGCCTCCTGATTCTTCTCGCCTAGCTCTGTGAAGCTTCCCCATCGTGAATACGCTGCGGGGAGCGGATTGTTTTTGAGCCACCCGCCGTTGGCAAACTGATAAAAATCGACGCAGGCATTTGCCGTTCGTTCGATATTTGCCGGATCGAGTGGGGTGGTCTGCCTGTACGTATTCTGCGCGCTGAGCGGTGCTGCAACTGCTGCCGCCATCGCGATGAGGACGTACGAGCGCGAAAATCGACTCATGCCGTTACTCCATGATGATGTTGAGGGTTTTTGGGCAGGTTTCATACACCTGTGCCGGAATTCCGTTTACCTGGCGCGCTTTTTTTCTTTCGACGTTTTGCCGGAGCCATAATGCTGCCTCGGCACTTGGGCGACCCGCAATGGCAGACGTAGAATTTTTCCATCTCCTTGCCACCTGTCCGCTCGTACTTGTAGTCATACCCGAGCTCCACACCCGGCTGAATGTTCCTGAGTGCGTAAATCCAGATGCGCTCGTCCTCGATAATGGCTTCACAATTCGGGTCGCATGAATGGTTGATCAAGCGCGCGTCGTTTGTGCGCACGTTGCCGTCTATGCATCGGTCGTCATCGAGCGTGAAGAGAAAAGTGTGGTGCCGCTTCATCTTCTCTTCATCGTAGCGCCGGTCGGCCTCATCATTGGGAATGAGGTCACCCGTGTACTCGATGATTTTCTGGCCAGGCCTAAGTCTTCGTCTTGCAAAAACCCCCCGACCCTGGATGGTCGATTTTCTTATTTCGTAGAGGCTTTTTGAGCGTCCGCGCGAGGTGCTATGCTTTTTTTGCTGCATTCCATCCTTTTCTTAGTTCGTGATACGTCCACCGACAATTATGTCTCTGGACTAGTCCGCTCAGCGGGCATTCTACGACGCCGACGCGCTAACTGCCTCCAGCTGATCTTGCAACCAGCTACCTGCTAAACTGCCTGAGCGAGGATTCGGCCGCTGCATTCGCCAAAACCGATGCGCGGCCGGCCCCCGGCTTCGAGATATCCCTTCATGATCACCTCGTCGCCGTCTTCGAGAAATTTCCTTGTCTCACCTGTCGCCAAGGTGACAGGGTTGGCGCCCCGCGAAGTAATCTCGAGGAGGCAACCGCGCGACTCCGAATCAGCGCCCGAAACCGTGCCGCTGGCAAGCAGATCCCCCGGCCGCAGGTTGCATCCATTACTCGCGTGATGTGCCAGCATTTGTCCAACTGTCCAGTACATCGAGCTGAATGGGGCGCGGCTCAACAGGTGTGGCTCGAGGCCCGCAGCCCGCATCATGCCAGTCCGCAGAGACACTTCCAGGAAGACGCTGATCGCTCCCTTGTCGCGCTCGCCCGACGATACGAGATACGGAAGCGGCTGAGGGTCGCTATCATCGCGCGGAGCCACGGCAACACGGTACGGCTCCGTGGCCTCCGCCGTTACGATCCACGGCGAGATCGTAGTAGCAAAGTTCTTGGCCAGGAACGGGCCGAGTGGCTGGTATTCCCAACTCTGAATGTCTCGCGCCGACCAGTCGTTGACGAGACAGAATCCGAAGATGTGATCCCACGCCGACTCGATAGGAATCGTACTACCGAACGAATTGCCCCTGCCTACAAAAAATCCGAGCTCCGATTCGTAATCGAGCATACGGGAGGGCCCAAACACGGGCGCCGCAGCTTCGGCGCCTTTGGTCTGCCCAGCAGGTCGATGAATCACTGTGCCGCTCAGCACGATGGACGATGCTCGTCCGTGATAACCAATCGGGACCCACTTGTAATTGGGAAGCAGCGGGTTGTCAGGCCGGAACAGGCTTCCCACATTGGTCGCGTGATGCACCGACGCATAGAAATCGGTGTAGTCTCCAATGCGAGCTGGAACGTCCAATTCGGCTGTGGCCATCGAGACGAGGATTCGCCTTGAAGCGTCGCGCGCCCGCGCTGATTGCGAACCCGCTTCCGACAAAATGTCGCTTATCTCCGCGCGAAGCTGAGACAGCGCGGAAGGTTCCCTGGCCATCAGCAGGTTGAGACTCGCTTCGTTGCATGCGTCGGCTGCAGGGCCTGGAGCAAGAAGGCCTTCTCGCACGCACGCCCCCAGATCGAGAATACAGTCGCCGATGGCAACACCTACGCTTCTCACTCCGGGCTGATCGGGTCGCCCAAAAATGCCGAAGGGAAGGTTCTGGACGGGAAAATCGCACCCCGGCTTATTTGCAGATTCAACCCAGCTCGTCAACGCCGGATCGTGTGTCCGATTGATCACGATTTCAAATCAAGTGTAATTGTCGCGCTTCTTCGACCGGCTCGGTGAATGAGCACGAACCGAACGAGAGCGCAAACGAGTCTCGCGTCGCTCGAAGCTGCTGCGCTCCCACCGTATTGTCTCGCCATCTGGCTCCGGACTCATCGAACGAGATCGACGAGGGTGCTGATTCGTCGAGCAAATCGTACAGCGCTGTATTTGGTAAATCTTCCCGCATGAATGCCGCAGCGAGGAAGATGTTCAGGTAACCGTACATCTTGTCCCGGGGCGCATCGGCCGCATAAGTGAGCGGATAGACTCCGCGAATAGCGTGATGGAGACCTGCAGTCGCCTTGAACCGCAAACCGAGTTTGAAACACTTCGCCATGAAACGGATGATGGTTTCTGCATCCGGAACAGAGCCCGCAACCGTGCCACCGGTACGAATCTTCGCAGCGGCGCCGGCAGCTGCAATCGCTTCGAGAACGTCAGATGGATCGTCGTTCTTCACAGGTTCGAGAAACAATTCGAACTTCCCGAACTCCTTTACTGCGCGATGAACATCTTCTGTCGATCGGACCGGCAGCTCGACGGCATCGATCCTCATCGTGACCGTCGATCCTGAATTGGCGTTATGCTGATTGAACTCTCGAATCTTCCCAGCCTCAGCATTGCTTGCCGTCGCGGGAATGACACTGAGCCGCCACGGAACTGCAGCCTGTGTCGTGAGCCTTGAAGCGCCGAGCGCCGACGAGAGCTCGCTGAGACGTGCGGTTGGAACGATGAACCGGCCGAGCAGGTCACGCTCGTCGCTCTCGGAATACGTCGCGAATGACGCGACCGCATGAGCCATGTCGAGGCTCGCCGGTGGAAATAATCCAGCGTAGTCGATAATTCCGCGAAGGAACTCGCGCGCACCGTTCATGCGCGCAAATCTAGCCGGACGCTAGCTGCTAAAGAACTGGAACTCCGCCCGGACTGAGAGGAAGCGTCAGAGTGAAGACCGAGCCTTTTTCCGGTTCACTTTCGACAGTGACGTCGCCGCCCATCAAGCGCGCGAGGTCGCGGCTGATTGCGAGCCCCAGCCCGCTGCCCTCAGTCGTTCGCGTGAGGCCAGCCGAGAGCTGCATAAACGGCTCGAAGATCGCTTCGTGCTTGTCAGGATGAATGCCTTTCCCCTGATCTTCCACCGCAATCGCTATCAGATGCTCGCGGGCCTCCGCGCAGACAGTCACCGGGCCTCCAGGCGCGCTGAACTTCGCTGCGTTAGACATGAGATTGATGAGAATCTGCTGCAAACGCTCCCGGTCGGCGACGACGGCCATGTCCCGTCTCTCTTGTTTCGCCGTGAACACATTCCCATTCGCTTCGAACATGGGCTCGACGAGAAAATGGGCGGCTTCGATCGCCGAGCCAACGTCAATCGGCTCAAGGTTGATGGGAATCCGTCCGCTCTCGGTCTTCGCGAAAGTGAGAATATCGTTCACGATTCCCAGCAGATGCTGCTGGCTGCGGCGAATTCTCGTAATGGCGGCCCGCTGCTGATCTGTCACAGGGCCTCGCATTCCGAGCTCGAGGAGCTCTGCATATCCGGCGATTGCATTGAGCGGAGTGCGCAGCTCATGACTCATCGTCGCGAGGAAGTCAGTCTTTGCTCGATCAGCAACGGCAGCCCTGGCGACGGCTTCCACGGCCTCTTCACGCGCGATCTCGGCCTCATGTAACAACCGCGCGTTGTCCATTGCCGTGGCCGCACGGCCGGCTAGATCTTCTGCGAAGAGAAGATCCTTCGGCGTGTATCGAACGGTCGGATCAGTACTGACGAATGTGATCGATCCAAGCAGTCGATCACGCGTCTTCAGTGGCAGCACCATATAAGAGGTCATGCCGAGCGCGCGAAGAATTCCGAGCTGGCGTGCGTCGCAAGCGGCGTCAGCGAGTACGCTGTCGCTCGCCTCGATCACGAGCTCTGGCTGTTGTGTCTTCAGGATCCTTGGAGCTCCGAAGAGATCCGTTGGACGAGGCGGATACCGTGACGCGAGCTCGCGTGCCAGTGATTCGAGTGAAGGGTCCGGGTGGATGACACTCAGACGCTTGATGGTACCGTCGAGAGCGAGGAGATCGACAATGCACCACGCACCCAGCTCCGGCATTGCCAGGCGCGCAACTTTGTCGAGCGTCTGTTTGTAATCGAGCGATTCGAAAAGTTTCCTGCTGATCTCCGCGAGAAAGAGCGCTCGCCGTTCGGGCTTGCGGCGATCGAGCACGTAAGGCCTGCCGGGCCCGGCGTCGTAACCAGTCGTCCGAGCGGCTTTCAGGTCCGTCCGATCACCGCCACGCTGAGGGCCTCCGGGAGGGTTTTGCATGCGGGTTCTATAGTCAAGAATCGCGCCTGTGGAAGCATCATATTTGTGATGTTTGCCCCTTGAAAATCAAAAGCTGCCCGCGGCCATGAGTCA
>JANYKY010000021.1 GCA_025357975.1 Gemmatimonadaceae bacterium | reverse complement strand
GGTGCACGATGCAACAGCCAGGCGAGTGCCACCTGCATGGGCGTCGCGTTCAACCGCGTGGCGACATCCGAGAGTATCGACGACTGCAGCCGGCTGAATCCGCCGAGTGGGAAGAAGGGCACATAGGCGATGCCTTTTGACGCGAGGTCATCCACAATCGCATCGTCATGGCGGTGCACCAGGTTGTACTGATTCTGCACGCAGACCACCGGCGCAATCGCGCGCGCATCTTCGACTTGACTGGGCGTGACGTTGCTCAGCCCGAGGTGCCGTATCAGGCCTTGCTCCCTGAGTTCGGCGAGCGCGATGAACCGCTCCGCCACCGATTCCTCGGCCGCTTCGTGTCCTGTACCCCAGAGGCGCAGGTTAACGACCTCGATCGCATCCAACCCAAGATTGCGCAAATTGTCGTGAACCGCCGCCACCAGCTCGGCCGGACGTTGTGCGGGGTTCCACGACGCGTCCGCACCGCGCACCCCGCCGACTTTGGTCACGATCGTGAGGTTCTCTGGATAGGGGTGCAGCGCCTCGCGGATGAGCTGATTGGTGATGTGCGGCCCGTAGTAGTCGCTGGTGTCGATGTGATTGACGCCGCTCGCCACTCCCTCGCGCAGCACAGCGATTGCTGCATTGCGATCCCTGGGCGGACCGAATACGCCACGCCCCGCGAGCTGCATTGCGCCATAACCCAGTCGGTTTACGATGCGGTCGCCGAGCGCGAAGGTAGCGGGCGTGCTCGTGATGTTGAATGAGGTAGGCATGTTCAGGAGCTCGGTGTGATTGCCAGTGGCTCCTCAGTGCAGGATAAACGCCATGTCGCGGAAGTTCTAAACGAAGCTCGAGCACCTGTCCAGAATATCGTGGCCTATGTTGCAGTCGCGATAAATTATCAGCCGGATCGTTGACACAGTCATGGCGCGGCCGGACCATATCGGCATCTTTGCCAGTCGACCTGACAAAGGAGAAATGATGCGACGATCACTCGCAGTGATTGCTGGACTGATGCTTGTGCCGGCGGCTTCGCTACATGCGCAGGACGCGGCGCTGGTGAATCCGAAGACAATCCACGTTACGCTCGACAACGAGCATGTCCGGGTTTTCGAGGCGGCGCTTCCGCCGGGGTGGAAGGAGAACATGCACTCACACCCTTCTTCAATAGTATATGTCATCACGGGAGGAACGGTCCGTAACCACCTGCCAGACGGCACCACGTCCGAACCGACCACGCTGACAGCTGGACAGACTCTCTATCGCGATCCGATCACACACTGGAACGAAAACGTCGGGAAGACAACAATCAGACTGATCGTAGTCGAGCTGAAGCCTTCGCCGTCCGGCAAGACTCCCTAGCGCTCCTACTGATGTTATCGAGACGATGGCGATCGAGGTCGCGGATCGCTCGACTTATCGCGAGCCATCGCTACCGCCGGTTGGTATTCAGAAAGTGATCGTGAATGGCGTGCCCGACGTCGCGAATGGCCGGGCTGTCGATAAGGTCTTGCCCGGAAAGCCGGACGAGCCCCGTTTAAATAGATGCAATGCCATCGGATTTCATGTTTCTGATTCTCACTCGTGCGCCCGCGTAGGCTGCGACGAAAGCAAGCAGGTAAGCGGGCCCCCAGCCGAACAAGATCTCGAATGGAAAGAGGTTATGGCTTGTCGGATCTTTGGCAATCTCGATCGCGAGTGCGACAGGTAACGGCAGGATGAGCCCGAGCGCGATCGGCCATCTGCGCAGTGTGAGCCACCCGAGCGTTGCGGCGATGCAGGTGAAGACAATTCCAACCCACCAGACTGACGGCATGAGTGTGTGGGTGAGCCAGTAGGACGCGTCGTCAGGTCGCCTCGTGTTGACGATCAAGCGCGTCAGGAGGGCGAGAACAACGTAGATAACTGTTGCGGTCAGGACGAGAACGGGGGTTCCAGCAAGGCGGCCGGCTCTAATCGAGGTCACGGACGTACCTCTTTGCGGGTCTGAACTTGTCATTTGGCTCTTTGTTGAGTCATCCACTGCCGTCCTATCTATAGTTGTGAAGGGCACAATAAGCCACCAGCTGCTTGTTAAATTCATGGATCAATAGACCAATCATAAACGAGATACGACGTGGCCCCGCAATTTATTTATGTGATGAAGGACCTTCGCAAAGTCGTCCCGCCTTCGCGGGAAATTTTGCGCGGCATCTGGCTTTCTTTTTACCCTGGCGCAAAGATCGGCGTGCTCGGCGGCAATGGAGCCGGAAAATCCACGCTGCTCAGGATCATGGCCGGTGTCGACCAGGATTTTCAGGGTGAGGCATGGCCGCACCAGGGAACAAAGATCGGTTATCTGTCGCAGGTCCCCGAGCTCGATCCGACGAAAAACGTTCTGCAAAATGTCGAGGATGCAGTCAGTGCACAGCGAGCGTTGCTGAAACAATTCGAGGACATCTCGATGCAGTTCGCCGAACCGATGACAGATGCGCAGATGGAAAAATTGATGGAGAAGCAGGGACGCGTGCAGGAACAGATCGATGCGCATAACCTGTGGGAGCTCGACCGCAAGATCGAGATCGCAATGGACGCATTGCGTCTTCCACCGGCTGATGCAGAGGTGACGAATCTTTCGGGTGGAGAGAAACGGCGTGTCGCGTTGTGTCGCACGCTGCTCGAAGAGCCTGACATGTTGCTGCTCGATGAGCCCACGAACCATCTCGACGCCGAGTCAGTTGCGTGGCTCGAGCGATATCTCGCCGAGTTTCCGGGCACGGTGGTCGCTGTCACGCACGATCGGTATTTCCTCGACAACGTTGCGAAGTGGATTCTCGAGCTCGATCGCGGAGCAGGAATTCCGTGGGAAGGCAACTACACATCCTGGCTCGAGCAGAAGAAGAACCGCCTCGCGACCGAAGAGAAGCAAGCCTCCGCCCGCCAGCGAACTCTGGAAAATGAGCTCGAGTGGGTGAGGATGTCCCCGCGTGCTCGTCAGTCGAAGTCGAAAGCAAGACTCCAGCAGTACGAGGAGCTTGTAAGCGAAAAGCAGAACGAAAAGATCTCGCAGAATGAGATCGTAATTCCTCCCGCTCCGCGACTCGGCAACGATGTCGTGATTGCGAAGAATCTTCAGAAGGCGTACGGCGACAAGGTATTGTTCGATGACTTGTCGTTCTCACTGCCGCGTGGTGGAATCGTTGGAGTCATCGGGCCGAACGGTGCAGGGAAGACGACTCTGTTCAGGATGATCGTTGGCGAGGAGAAGGCCGACGGCGGGTCATTGAAAGTCGGTGAAACCGTTCAACTCGCGTATGTCGATCAGGGTCGTGATCTTGATTCGTCGAAGTCCGTGTACGATGAAGTGAGTGGCGGGCTCGACGTGATTCAGGTTGGCAAGCGCGAGATCTACACGCGCGGGTATTTGTCGA